>JANXWM010000291.1 GCA_025351145.1 Chitinophagaceae bacterium | reverse complement strand
TACTTCTTGTTTTTGTTGCTACTTAATGCACTTTTTTTATTGAACGGGCACCATGTTATCTATTGGGCTTCGTTGTGTCACTCACTTGTACGTTCGAACCAAGAATGAACAGTGAACTGAAATAAGTTTCTTTGCCTATCGCCTAATGCCTATTGCCTGTTGCCTCTTTGCCTTGCTGCCCTTCTTCCTTCAGCATAAGAGTGCGACGCAAGAGGCGATGCTATGAAAATTTACTGCCGGGCCAATAATATTTCTACAATTTTTTTTGCGGCTTAAACAGCAACTTCTTTTTTATCGGGTACCACTGCTGCTTCTATTTCACGGGGCTTCATTTTTACAAACGGGCTAATCATGGCATACCAATAGGTTTGCTGCTTTGGGGTATCAAATTCCTTTAAACCCAGCTTTATTTCAGCCACCGGTTTAAATTTAAAAGAGCCGAATAACTTATCCCAGAGAATAAGAATATCCGCATAGTTAGAGTCAGTATAATGCTGGTCTTGTTCATGATGTATCTTATGCAGGTTGGGTGTGGTAAAAACCAAGCCGAAAGTTTTATCGAGCCAGGTTGGGAATTTGAGGTTGGAGTGTTCCATAAAAAAGAAGGGTGTGGCAACAAGGAAATAGACACTCAATCCAAACAGGTCTAATCCAAAAATGGCTGCTGCCGTTATATTGGAAATGCCAAACCAAATAAATTCCAGAGGGTGGCCTCTGAAATTGGATGATGCATCCATAGAGGTATCTATATGATGCACCCTGTGGAGACGCCATATAAGCGGAATTCTATGCGCCGCCCGGTGAAACCAGTAAGTGATAAAATCATAAAGTAATACCCCCATCACCACTTTAAACCAAAGGGGAACCTGTACTAAATAAAACAGGCCTACTCCTTTTTGATTTAGCCAGCTAATTGTAAATACGGTTACTGTGGCCCAAAGAATGCCCACAAAGTAAAAGGTTACCTGGAACAGCACACTTTGAAAAAAATGCTGTGGCCGTTTAGTAAATTTAAATTGTGTTGTAAGTATTTGCTCGAGTGAATAAAAAAGTACCATAAGCGCAATGGCAATGTAGTTTGAATTAATTGCAAGCAGCGATTTTAACGTTTGCATGTTGGTAGATTTAGATTTGATTGAGTGTGTATTTGAGTACCGAATATATTTTTATTTGAATTAAAATCTTTTGCTGATTTTCTTTATGTTATAATTCCTTAATCCGTGATTCAAACAGGTAATTGAATAATAAACTCACTTCCTTCTCCTTCCTTACTCTCCACTTTTATTTCTCCCCCATGAGCTTTTACAATATCATAGCTCAAACTCAAACCCAAACCTGTTCCCTGGCCTGTTGGCTTTGTGGTGAAGAATGGCTGAAATATTTTATCGACTATTTTTTGCGGGATGCCATTGCCGTTGTCGCTTACTTTTATTTCAATGCCCCCAACCCCTGAAGGGGAGTTAATACGTTTTGTTGTTACAGTTACTGTTGGCTCATAATGTTCCCCCTTTAGAGGGTTAGGGGGCTTCACTGCATAAAAAGCATTGTTGTATAAATTCAATAACACTCTTCCGATATCCTGCGGAATAATATTGATGTTGCCAATTGTTTCATCAAACTCCGTTTTTATGGTTGTATTGAAAGTTTTATCCTTTGCTCTTAATCCATGATAACCCAGTCTTAAATATTCGTCGGCCAGTGCATTTATATTTGTCAATTCTTTTTGACCTGAACTTGTGCGGCTGTGTTGCAGCATGCCTTTAACAATGGTTTCTGCACGTTTGCCGTGATGCATGATTTTTTCTAAGTTTTGTTGTATATCTGATGCTATGGTTTTGGCTTCTTCAATATCACCTTTGTTTAATTCTTCATTCATTTCATCTATCAGTTCATTGCTTACTTCAGAAAAATTATTCACAAAATTCAATGGGTTTTGTATCTCATGTGCAATGCCCGCAGTAAGCTCACCAAGGGAAGCCATTTTTTCTGATTGGATGAGTTGAGATTGGGTGGATTTAAGTTCCGTTAATGCAGCTTCTACTTTTTCTTTCTCCTGCCTCAGCGCAATGTTTGCCTGCTGCCTGTGCTTATTATTTTTATATTGTATCCATACAATTATTGAAATCGCTAAGACAATTATACCAAGTGCGGCAATAGCTAAGTATTGCTGATCTTTAACCCGCTTTGCCTCTATATCTTTTTTCTGTTGTTCAATTTCTTTTTTGTTTAACTCGTTTTGAAAACTTTCTTTTTGTGCTTCTTTTCTTATTGCTTCACCCTGGAGTTTATTCATTAAAGACACATAATTTTTATAGTGCGTGTAGGCCCCATTCGCATCGCCAGCGGCAGAATCGATCTGGGAAGCAAGCAACTCTGATTCACTCAGCGCTTTCATATCAAGCGCCGTTGTTAAAAAGAAAGAAAGCGCATCATTATTATATTGCTTAGCCGTTTTGTAATCGCTCTTTACGTAGTAATCTCTTGCAAGCAAATATTCAGAAGCTGCTTTCCCCGTAGTGAATTGTATACTATCTGCAAGCCTTACTGCTCTGTTATGGTACTCAATTGCTTTTTCAAGCAAACCCTTGTTGTGATATACAGAACCAATCTCATCCAGTGCAAATTTTATCCCAGCTTTATCATTTATTGAATCAGACAGTACAAGGCTTTTCTGCAAATTTACCAATGCTTTATTATTATCATTATTGTCTTTGTAAACAATGCCTATCCATTTGTAAATAGAAGCTATTTTGTGGTTTCGATTTTCATCTGTACCAGTTAATGAAAATAATTTATTGTAATATTCAAGTGCTTTATCAGTCATGTGCCGTGTATAATAAAAGCCGCTAAATGCTGCCATTACGTTGAATAGATCGGCGGTGTCTTTTGCATCATTTAAGATAGCCAATGCTGCATTATAATTTTCTATAGCTTGTGTGTCTTCTCCATTATCCCTGTACATATCTGCCAGTTGTGCAAGGCTCATTGCCACACCTTTTTTATAGTTCAGCTCTTTAGAAGTAGTTAGCGCAAGCTGTAAAAATTCAAAAGCTTTTAGCTGGTTTCCGGCATTTGAGTAGTAATCGCTTAAATACCTGCACTCGTCAACAATATTAGCGGTGTCCTTTATTTCAATAAACAACTGCAAACTTTTTTGCATGTTTTGAAGAAACCCTGTAGTATCATTTCGGTAACGATACAGCTCCGATATTTCCAGCAGTGTTTCAGCTGTTCTCTTTTTGTTACCTGTTTTTTCGGTGGTACTTAACCGTGCCTGCATGTAATCAAGAACTTTATTCCATTGCGTACCTGTATTGTTAGAATAATATGCCACAATTAGATTATATGCCCTGTTTTCCTTTTCAAGAATTTTATCACGATCTGTTTTATTTAATTTATCGGAAAGAATTTTGTCGCACAAATTCAATGCAGGCTCTGCATACAATAAATTATTTTTTTTCTCACATACTTCTCCAAGCTTAAGATAAATATTTAACCGTGTGGTATCGTCTTTTGCATTTTGCAATTCTGTCTTCAACGAATCAATGATCCTGCTTTGAGAAAAGCATTTACTCTGAAAAAATAGTGTTGCGGCAAATAACAAAATATTAATTTTTCTCATAACCGTTTCCCAAATTTTTGTGATGTTTAAGTTACTATGTTCCCGGCATTATTTCTCTTTTCATCTTCGTTGCGTCGCACTCTTGTACTTTTGGAACAATGAGCGGCAAGCTGCACGCTATAAGCTTCACGCAAAAAAACAAAAGCTTGCGGCGTGCAGCCCGAAGCCCATAGCTATTCATCAGTACAAGTGTGCGACGCAACTAAAGTTCAATAGTAATTCTTCTGCATGGCTCAAAAAAAATTAACTCATGGGCAACTGAATGGTAAATGTTGTTCCTTCATTTTCTATGCTTTCCACTTTTATTTCCCCGTTGTGGGCTTTTACAATATCGTAGCTCAAACTCAACCCCAGTCCGGTTCCCTGGCCGGTTGGTTTGGTGGTAAAGAATGGCTGAAAGATTTTGTCAACAATTTTTTTAGGAATGCCATTTCCATTGTCTGTTACAAATATGGTCACATCACCCCGGCCCTCTTCAAAGGAGAGGGAGGAAGAACGCTTTGTAGTGATAGAAACCGTTGGCTCATACCCTGCACCTTCCACCTTACCCCTTTGTGCAACAGCATAAAACGCATTGGTAATCAGGTTGAGTATTACCCTGCCCATGTCTTGTGGAATGATGTTGATGTTGCCAATGCTCTCATCAAAATTTGTTTTTATGCTGGCGTTGAAAGATTTATCTTTTGCTCTCAGGCCATGATAAGCTAGCCGCAAATATTCATCTGCAAGGGCATTGATGTTGGTAGGTTCTTTTTGTCCACTGCTTGTTCTTGAATGCTGCAGCATGCCTTTTACAATATCGCCTGCACGTTTACCATGGAGGTTTATTTTTTCGAGATTTTGTTTTAAATCATTCGCAATTTCTTTTGCATCTTCGAGATTGCCCTTATTGATCTCTTCGTTCATTTCATCTACCAACTCTGTGCTTACTTCGCTAAAGTTGTTTACAAAATTTAAAGGGTTTTGTATCTCGTGAGCAATGCCTGCAGTGAGCTCGCCAAGGCTTGCCATTTTTTCTGACTGCACCAGTTGCAGCTGCGCCTTGCGCAGATTTGTGAGTGTATTCTCTACCTGTTGTTTGGCGGCTTCCAGTTTATTAAAATCTTCGTATCGTGCATAGGCAGTAGAGAATGCGTCGGCCACGGATTGCATTAATTTTATTTCTTCCTCACCTAATTCATTGGCGTTGCCTACATATAACATGCCTTGCAGAAAAGGCAGAAAGTACAGATAAAAACCCCCTGCAGGTAGTGAGCCCAGATACTGGTCTTTGGTACTGATGGCGGCCTGCTTTACTAATATTTCTGCTATGGCTTCAAAATCGTTTTCCGTCCAGAAACTGGCATAAATTTTTTTGATGCGCCAATGGCTAAGGATTTCAGAAAAGTTTCCTGGTGTATTGAATGGAAGATGAAATGCAGCAATTGCTTTACCATCGGGCGTTGAAAGAAAAGTATGAATGAGTTGTTGTAATTCATCCATTATAAAAACTCCGCAGCGAATAAAGTTGATACCAAGTACGGTAAGTTCGTTCCATATTAAAGGAGTGATCTTATCGAGATCGGTGATTGTTCTCATTGATGCAATATCAGCTCTTATACGATCAAGCGACGCTTGCTTTACAGCTTCCTTTGCACTGGCTTCTGATTTTTGTAATTCCAGGTAGCGCCTGAATGTAAGATCGACGATGGTTGCAAAACGCTTAAGAATTTTTATTTCCGATTCATTATAAGGAGCCTCCGACCAAGCATACAGGGAGCCTACTGAAATAGAAAAGAAATTACCGAAGTGTTTTGCTTCACTCTCCCATGAAGGAGCCGTAACTGAAAGGCCCTCCAAAAGCCGTTGATAATATAGCTTAAGATCTTCGCCACTTAGCTGAGGAAAAATATCTTTCTGTGTTAGCCAGGCATTGTAGATATCTTCCAGCACGGGATGCCCTGACAACACCGCCCATCCTATTAATGAAAGACTATCTCCTTCAGGTGATGTAGTGGCGGCATATAGTTGTGCCCTTAAATTTTCTTTATTAAAAAGACCAACACCACATCGTATCGGATTAATGCCAAGTTTTCTTAATTCAGTAAACACCATGCTGGTGGTAACAGACAGATCATCGCTGTTATGCATTGCCATTGCTTTTGCACGTACCCTTTCCAGCGAAGCTTCAATGTTTGCTTCCCTTGCCTGAGCTTCTGCCTGCTGCAAATCACTGAAGCGTGTATAGGCCAGCGAAAAAACATTGGTTGCCCTTTTAAGCAAATCCCAGCTATCTGCAGAAATTTCTCCCGGTGAAGCGGCACCCATATAGCCACCTGAAAATTTATGAAGATGGTAAGTTCGGTCAGGAATATCTTCTCCATAAAATCCGCTTAACAGGCTGGAACGATTTGCACAATAGTTTATCCATTCCTTTCTCTGAGCACCTTTCATTGGAATAGAAATCTGCTTTGGGCCGGAGCGATAAAAATCAAGCATTTGTTTTCCTACCCAGGTATCAGGCAGATCAATGGTCATGTGATCGGAAACTAATTTTGTTTCTTCTTCATGCTCTTTCATTATTGCATACCAACACTCTGTTTTTCCGGTAGTTTCATCGTGAATATAAATTGAACTTGTTTCAAGTTCTTCAACGCCAAGCAACCCCATTTCTTTACGGAGCAATTGCGCTACCTCAACAAGCTCATTTGGCTTTTGCATTGCCATTGCTCTTGCTCTCACCTTTTCCATTGCGGCTTCAATCCTTGCTTCTTTTGCCTGACCCTCTGCTTTTTTCAAATCCTGGTAACGGCGGAACGTTAGAGAAAATCCCGTTGCGAAACGTTTCATGATTTCTTTTTCCCCGTCAGTATGTTGTAATAGTGAATACGTCCATACAGCGCCTTCTTCAAAATAATATGCCTGGAAATAGTTGTCGGGAAAATCTACAATTTCTTGTGGCAGATAATCCCTATGACTATTGATATTATTGAAATACGTCTCCTTTTCCTGCCCCGATAAAAAAGTGATAAAAAACTCTTCTTTATTTTTCCAGCTCTCAAACCAGCGTTGCCAAACAGGATGTTCATCCATGCCAAATAAGCCGAAGCCACTCATGGTATAGCCCCCTTTTAAATTTGTTACACCAAATACATCGAACGTTCTATTATTGGCATGAATATTCGCTATGCCGCAGCGAAGATTATCGAGCCCAAGTTTTTTAAGTGCATCAAACATGGTTTCGGTTGCAGAAGTCACATCTTCGCTGCTGTGCATTGCCATCGTTTTGCTTCTCACTCGTTCCAACGCTAATTGTATCTGCGCTTCTCTTGCCTGCGTTTCTGCTTTTTGCAGATCGAGGAAACGGGTATAGCATTGCTCAAAAACGCCGGCAAACCGCTGCAATATCATTGAATGTTCGTCATCAATAGGCTCAACACCCCAGGAAAATGCGCCATGCTTCATGTAGGCATTTGAAAAAATAATTTTTTCAAATGACATCATAAACTGCTGGTTTTCGATTGGTATTTTTGCGAATTCGGTTTGGGTAAATACATGTTTGTCGTACAACATTTTCTCTTCGCCGGATACTTCAATAACCGCGTATTTTTCGCCTTCTTTCCAGTTATTTAGTTGTGCGAGATAAAATGGATGCTCAAAAAAGGGCATATGGTAACTTTCAGGGTATTCTTTTCCAGGAAAAAACATCCACCAGGTCATGTCGCCGGATATTCGATCCATAATTACAATCGAACAAAAACCAGAAGTAAAACCTAAGCCAAGTATTTGGTCATGCACGGCTGCAGCAATTTCGCGAAGCTCACTACTGTGCTGCATAGCCATTGTTTTTGCACGTATACGTTCGAGTGCCAATTGAATTTGAGATTCTCTTGCCTGCGCTTCAGCTCTTTTCAGATCGAGGAAACGGGTATACGTTTGTTCGAAGACTTTTGCAAAGCGTTTGAAAACATCATGTGCTTCCGGTACATTTTCGCTAGTAATAAAAATTAAATTTCCTTGTAAGAAATTTGCAACATGATTAATTTGAAAAGTTGGAAGTGTAAAACCAGATTTTAAAAAATCTTCAAGTATTTCACCAAAACCAGGCAGGCCGCGCATATACTGATATTGTGCAATCAATTTTTCGCCTCCCATTTCTTCCGCATAAAAAAGTTCTCCTTTTTGTCTTGATTCATAAAAACGATTGAATGAAGAATTCCCGGATAATGGTATTTTAAAAGGTAGTTGCAAAATGCCTTCACTGCTCATCCAGCCGGTAAAACAATTTTCTTTTTCTTCCCAAATATTAAATCCGCAACTCCAGGCAGGTACGCCCAAAGCCTGCACTTGTTGAAAAAGCAGGTTGGCTACTTCAGCTAAGTCTTCACTTTTGTGCATAGCCATTGTTCTTGCACGCACTCTCTCTAACGCTAATTGTATCTGAGCTTCTCTTGCCTGTGTTTCTGCCTTTTGCAGATCAAGAAAACGGATATATGCTTGTTCGAAAACCTTGCTTACCCGTTTGGTAATTTCAACATCCTCTGCCGAAGGGTATTGGCCAACAAAGCTTGGAATGCAAATGCCTGAATGCTTTGCCAATGCTATCGACATTGCATAACCAGGTGCATTGAGCAGGGATGTTTTAAATTCTTCGGGCAGCTTTTTGTAGTCTGTTAACTCAAACCCCTGTAGCAACCAATTATCTTTTTCTTCTTTGGAATAAGTCCTGGCAAAATAATCGGCTCCGCTTTCTTTCGCTTCAAACAGGTCGGATGATATAGGATGATCCAGGTAAGGAATATGCAGCGATGCAACTCCTTCAGGTAATTGTATCCATTGGGTAAGTTCTTTTGAACCTTGGTGGAAAATAAAAATACTGACCGATGCAAAGCTCATATCAACGCTTAGACCTTGCATTTGCTCAAACAATACACCAACCACCTCACCAATATCAGCCGTTCTAAACATGGCCAACGATTTCGAACGAATTCGTTCCAATGCAGCTTCTATCTGCGCCTCTCTTGCCTGGGCTTCTGCTTTTTGCAGGTCGAGGAAGCGGGTATAGGCCTGATTGAATGCATCGGCAAACCGACTAATGATTTCCAAATGCTCTTCCGGCAACGGTTCTATACTTCCTGTAACCAGAGAACCAAATTGATCAGAAGAACCGGAGAGATGAATGCTCTTTACCCCAGCCATATCCTTCTGGATGAACATTGGCAATTTTGCCAATTCAGTTTTAGTGAATAAAAATTTATCACAGTCCTTTTTCTCTTTCCCTTCAAAAAGGTATTGCCATTTTTTCGTTCGCCTCTTCCAATGATCGAGGTACATCAGGTGAGACCGATGCTGATTCCTTTGGATAAAAAATCCATTTTCCGCCAGCAGCCCTTCTTTACCCGCAAGCCACCAGGTGATGCCTGTATTTTCAGGGTTGACGATCATGATAAAACATCTGTCGAGCTTTGCATCCAATTTTGTCAGCTCCTGATACAATACAAAAATCAATTTACTGAGTTCATCAGATTGCCTCATGGCCATAGCACCTGCTCTTATTCTTTCCAATGCCAATTGAATTTGTGCTTCTCTTGCCTGTGCTTCTGCTTGTTGAAGATCGAGAAAACGGGTATAGGTTTGCTCGAAAACTTTTGCGAAGCGAACAAATATGTTCGCCTCTTCGAATTGTTTCGTTGTTATAATCAACAAGTAACCATACTTAAATATAGCCGCATAGTTTTTTTGCCACGAAGGAAGTAAGTAGCCGTTTGCTGCTAGCTTGTCAAAACCTTCTTTAAAAGCAGGGAACTTTAGAAACAATTCATAATATCGTTGTATCCGTTCGCCTTCATATATTTCTTCATGGAGCTCCTTCTGATTCTTCCATGCTTCATACATTTTTTGCTCTCCTTCTTCTGCTATATAAGGGATTGAAAATATTCCAATGTTTGTCCATTTCTGCACCATAATTTCATCAGGCTCACAAATGGCAAAAGCCACACCCAGTGTCTCGGCTCCCAAGTGTTTTAGTTGTTCGGATATTACTTCAGCAGTAGCAATTAATTCAGAACTATTGTGCATGGCCATTGTTCTTGCACGAACCCTTTCCAATGCTAATTCTATTTGCGCCTCTCTTGCCTGTGTTTCTGCCTGCTCAATGTCAATGTAACGCTGGTAAGAAAGTTTAAAAACATTTCTGAACCTTTCCAGGATCTTTATTTGCTCTTTTGTAACAGGTATAAATGATGAAATACTTAATGCACCAAGCCCGATTGAATAAGAATAATAATAAACAGTTTTTGCCTTATTTAATTTAGCATCCGGTAAATAACCAATCTCTTCCCTGTATTTTCTCCATGCATCCATTTCATTTTCCGAGATAATAATTTCTACAAATGCATCGTTAGTTTTTCTTAGTTCATCAGCCCAGCCCTGTACGATCAAATTTGTTTTGTAATCAATCTCTATAGTGCCGCTTACACCGTAATCTGAATAATAACTTATAATAGTTTCTTTACTATCGTTATTGATTATAATTTCTGTATTACGCAGATCAGTAAAATCAAGCGATGTTAATTCTGTAAATATTCTTACGCTTATCTGTGCCAGCTCTCCAGGCTTTCTCATTGCCATGGCAACTGCTCTTACTCTTTCTAGCGACGTTTCTATTCTTGCTTCCTTAGCCTGCGCCAGCGCCTGTTCTATATCAAGATACCTCCTGTAAGCAAGCCCAAACACATTTCTAAAACGCTGGAATAAAATGATCTGTTCTTCGGTTAATGGCAGGTAGGTTGACATACCCAAAGCAACCGAACCAAGCGAATACCAGTAATAGTTAAGCGAACTTGCTTGCTCCAGGTAACTATCCAGAAACACATTGGTTGTTTTCTGGTAAGCATACCAATCCTGCACCTCGTTTCCCGTAAAGCCTTGTGTAAAAAATTCATTAGGGCCTTTCATCATCTGCTCTGCAAATGCACTTTGCACTGCATGCGTGCTGTAGTCAACTTCGGTGATTAAAGTCTTATCATGCTTTACATAAAACTCATAATTCACATACACGCCTTTTGCCTCATAAAAAATAGCAGTCTGTACGTTGCGTATTTCCTTCACGTTAAGTACCGCAAGTTGCCCTGCAATAATGCGGCAGACTTCCAGCATATCAGCAGGTTCTTTCATTGCCAGGGCACTTGAACGAACGCTTTCCAATGCGCCCTCAATTTCCAGCTCACGGTTCTTATTCGCAAGTTCTCTTTCAACTTCCTCTGCGCCCCGCATAAGATTATTTTTTTCTTCAGCACTTATTGCTTCATCCTGCTGAATAAATTTGAGTATGGCCTGTAAGTGTTGGTTCATTGTTTTTTGTTTACTGCAAGAGGTTTATAGAAAAATTTGGCAAGTTTTGGTCATGGGTACATTTGAAAAAGAAAGATAAGAAAAGGGTACAAGTTTTTCAGGATTAATATTCGCGGGGTATCCTCATTTTGTAAACAATATCAGCAGCATGCAAATGTGTATGATACCGGCAAATATTTTCATGGCATCCCGGTTGCGTCGCAATCACTTCATCTTTATATTTTCAATTTGGCTTTGGCATCTGTTTTTTGCAGCCTGTCTACGCTGCAAAGTCTCCATGCTTAACAGCATTATCATTCAAGTCTGCGACTTATTCTGTACGCTTCGGTAAAAGCTCAGTCATAATCAAACCGTACAAGAGTGCGACGCAACGGAGGCTCCATGCTTATTCTTTAGTTGGGCTCATAAAAATTTAACTTCGCTGCATAACTAAAAATGATAAACTACAAACTGTAAACTTGTTTTATAGTTCTATTTTTGCCGCCTTAAAAGAAGAAAGAAACTGTGGCGGACATAATACAATTATTACCCGATAATATAGCAAACCAGATTGCGGCAGGCGAAGTAATTCAACGGCCCGCCAGTGCGGTAAAAGAACTGCTGGAAAACGCTGTGGATGCAGGTGCAACCCATATTCAACTGATTGTTACCGATGCCGGAAAAAACCTGATACAGGTAATT
>JANXWM010000265.1 GCA_025351145.1 Chitinophagaceae bacterium | reverse complement strand
AGCCCTGCATAAATTTGAAAATTGTTGTGCTGTGAAAGCAGAAGGCGGCTTGTGCAAACAAGGCCGGTGATGAGCATGACAATTGCGATATCGGCACCCAGATAGCTTTGGTAATAAAAGCTTGTGATAATTGAAAATGCCAATGCGCCGCCAACACCCATGGCATGCATGCTTATTTTGAAGAAGCTGTTAAAAACCAGGCCCACTACTGTTGAAAGGAAAATACCGAAGAAGAAAAATTTTAATACCAGCGGCTGATCGGTAAAGTTGCGGCTGAGGTACCACATCCACCAGTAAAATATCATGGTGATGATATAGGGTACAATGCGTTCTTTCTGTGTTTTAAGAAATATATTGTCGATAAATTTTAAGCGCCACAGCAGGAAGACAGAGAATGCCGGGAAGAAAGCCGTCATCCAGAAAACGGTTACTTTTCTTGCGAATAAAGTTAATGGTGTAATGCCTGCAAACTCAAACGGGAAGCGGAGCAACACCCAGAAAAAGATGTATGTAGGCAGAAATAATGGATGAAAAATATAGGAAACTATTTTGGCAAAAACAGTTGAAAAGTTGAGGTGTTGCCTTGTTGAAATATTTTCCATATTGTTTCGCTTTGATATTAGGGCTTTACAATTCCTTTCTTAATCTTGCTACAGGAACATTCAATTGTTCCCTGTATTTTGCCACGGTACGCCTTGCAATGTTGTAGCCCTTCTCCTGCAAAAGCTCTGTAAGCCGTTCATCACTGAGTGGTCGTTTTTTATCTTCACTTTCAATAAGATCGCTCAGGATTTTCTTTACTTCCCTTGTGCTTACCTCTTCCCCACTGTCTGTACTCAACGATTCGCTAAAGAAGAATTTTAAACGAAAAGTACCAAACTCGGTTTGTACAAATTTACTGTTGGCAACGCGGCTAATGGTAGATATATCAAGGCCTGTAATTTCCGCAATATCTTTTAAGATCATTGGCCGCAGGTTTGTTTGATCACCGGTAAGAAAGAATTCTTTCTGGTAATTCATGATGGCATCCATTGTACTTAACAACGTATGCTGGCGCTGGCGGATCATATCAATGAACCACTTGGCCGAATCTATTTTTTGCTTAATAAAAAGAACCGCTTCTTTCTGGCGTTTATCTTTTTTGCTGCCTTTATCGTATTCTTTCAGCATATCGCGGTAGCCCTCGCTTATACGCAGGTCCGGGGCATTGCGGCCATTAAGCGTTAAATCGAGAATACCATTTGTATTGGTTATAAAAAAGTCTGGAACAATATAGCTTTCCGCTTTGTTCATTTCGCTCATATTGCCACCCGGCCTGGGGTTAAGGCGAATGATTGCTCCTATAACGGTTTTAAGATCTTCATCCGTAAGGTTAAGGCCGCGCTGAATTTTTTCGTAATGCTTTTTCGTAAATTCTTCAAAGTATTTATCCATTACCTGTATGGCCAGCGAAACATTTTTTCCAGCGGCGAGTTGCCTGTTTAACTGCAGCAGCAGGCATTCTTTAAGGTTTCTTGCGCAAATTCCTGAGGGATCGAAATCCTGGATTAATTTAATAATGGATTCAATTTCATTTTCGCTTGCATCCACATTCTGGCGAAAAGCAAGGTCATCAGCAATGGATGAAAGCTCCCTGCGCAGATAACCATCATCATCTATGCTGCCTACAATTTGCTCTGCTATTTTATACCTTCTTCCATCAAGCGACAACATGCCGAGCTGGTCAAGCAATACCTCATGAAAACTGGTTTCTACCTTATGCGGAATGGTTTTATGTTCATCCAGCTCAGGGTAATTATCATCTTTCATTTTATAGTCGGCCACTTCATCGTCACCATCACTCACATACTCACTTATATCTATATTTCCATAGTCCTCGTCAGGTCCATCCATATCAAAACTGTCTTCTTCTCCCGCTTCACTGGTATGATCAACAGGCTCATCGCCTGTTTCAAAATCGTCTTCATCTTTATGCTCTTCTTCGCCGGTTTCCAAAGCTGGGTTTTCTTCAAGTTCTTCTTTTATCCGCTCTTCAAGATAGGCCGTAGGTATTTGCAGCAGTTTCATTAGCTGAATCTGCTGCGGTGATAATTTTTGTAATAATCTTTGCTGTAATGATTGACTTAATGACATGTTATTATAGGTCGTTCTGCTGCGTAATAAATTTTGTTGCTGTCACAATATTAAATCTCAGCGTTCCTTTTGTTTTTTAATCCCGATTAACCGGAACTTACTTGTACTTAAAGAATTCTACTGAGCCGGGTGCAATATACTCATTACGGCATATTTATTGTGGCACCGTAAATTTACATACAAATAAAGTCTACAAACCCGTGAAGAAGATTTGTTTCTTTGTGAATTTATTGCTAATTAGTTTTATTTCGGCTAAGGCACAGTCAGCAAATGATACTTCTGCGACTATCAAAAAAATATTACCAGACAGTATTAAATATTTTTCCCTTCACATTTTACCATCTGATTATTATGTTTCTCATTTGGGATTTTTTTGCAAAAAAGAACTACAGGTACAAAAAGCTTTAAAGTTTCCCGTAAAATTCCGTTTGGGAACGGTGGAATACTGCGATAAAATGGAAGGGAAAAATACGCAGCCACATTAAGAAATGTTTAAAATAATATCTTAGATACTGGCCTGGGTTTTCATGGCATCCCGGTTGCGTCGCAAGCACTTCGTCTTTATATCAATGGGCATCTTCAGCATCATTGGCAATTGACCTAATAAATTCAATCAGCTTCTAAAGCATTATAATTTGTGCTTTGCTATATCACTGTTTAATTGTTGAACGCGGTGATGTTCCGGCTGTTTAAAGCTCAATATAAAGTCAATAGTACAAGAGTGCGACGCAAGGAACGCTTAATACATGTTCCCTCTGCCCGGCTCAAAAAAAAATTCATTGTGTTTCGCCGGAAAAACTAAAAATAATTTATTCGGGCATCACCAAAAACAGAGGGCTAAATACTGCAAAATCCACATGTTATGTTCATGCGGATTTTGCAGTAAGGAGTAGATGGATATTATTTTGTAATAACAAATTTTTGTACCTCACCGGTAGTTATGTTTTTAAGATAATACATGCCCGGTGTAAAGCTGGAAACATTGATGCTGGTTTTGCCTTCGATGCTTTGTGTTAGCAAAACTTTGCCTGAAATATCTGTTACAGCAACGATTGATTTTGTGCTTACCTGCACATTAAGTAAATCTTTAGCCGGATTAGGATAAGCCCTAAAGTTGCTGCTGTTACTTGCTGCAACCATGTTAAGGCTGTTTTCGTTTACCGCAGAACTGATCTCAGGGGCAGCAGTTTTATCATAAAGATTTACCACCCAGTAATCAGCACCGCCACGAGATTCCTGTGTTTTATCGCCGGATATTCCTGAATAAGAATACCCGCCTATTGCATACCTTTTTCCAGAAAGTTCTTTAATACTGTACAGGCCATCATAGCCAGTTCCGCCAATCGTTTTATCCCATATTTTATTTCCTGATCCATCTATTTTTACAACCCAGTAATCTGCATCTCCCCTGTTGCTCTCTGTTTTTTCGCCTGATATTCCGGAGTATGAATTACCCCCAAAAATATATCCGCCATCGCTTGTTTTTTCCAGGCACCAAACTTCATTATCGTCTGCATCTCCACCAATGGTTTTATCCCATAAAAGATTGCCTTTACTGTCGAGTTTTACAACCCAGTAATCAGCCCCTCCGCGGCCATAATCTGTTTTATCGCCCGATGGATAACTTGAATAAGATGAGCCCGTCATTATATACCCGCCATCATCGGTTTGCTTAAGGCCACGGCCAAAATCGTTGTCGCTGCCACCTATTGTTTTATCCCATTTAATATGGCCGTAACGATCAAGTTTTACCAGCCAGTAATCATAAAAGCCACGACTGTTTTCTGTTTTTTCTCCTGAAATATTTGACTGCGAAAATCCCCCGATGATTACGCCGCCATCAGTAGTTAATTCAATGGGGCTGCAAAATTCATAGTCGGTTCCACCAATGGTTTTGTCCCAAACCTTATCTCCTTTTTTATTAAGCCTTACTACCCAGTAATCAAAATACCCGCGGGTGCTTTCCGATTTATCGCCTGAGATATAAGATTCTGAAGAACCGGCGAGTATATAACCACCGTCTGTTGTTTGCACTACGTTGTCAATATATTCATAGCCGCTGCCGCCAAATGTTCTGTCCCATTGAATTCTTCCCAGGCTGTCTAATTTCACCAGCCAGTAATCAGTACCTCCCCTGCTGTTTTCTGTTTTTTCGCCAGAGATGTTTGAGGAAGATTCACCAATTAATGCGTAGCCTCCATCACTTGTTTGTATCACTGATTTTAAGTTATCATCGCCGCTGCCGCCAATGGTTCTTTGCCATTGCATTTTTCCGGGCTTATCCATTTTAACCACCCAGTAATCATCGGAGCCGCGGCTGTTTTCATTCTTTTCGCCGGAAATATTTGAATACGATATTCCGCCTGCAATGAGACCTCCGTCTCTGGTTAAGCAGATGCTCCATAACTTGTCATCGGCGCTGCCGCCAATTGTTTTTTGTGACTGAATAACGGGCTGCGCAAAAGACGCTGTGTACACGATGCCTGTTATAAAAAGCAGGCTTGTAATTTTATGTTTCATAATGTTTAAATTTAAGAAATTAGAAAAAATAAATGTTGGCGGCCATTGGCGAAAGAATTACAAAAAGTACAAGAGTGCGACGCAACTAAAGTATAATAGTAGTAATGCAGCCCGGTTAATAAAAAAATAAAACAATTATGTACCGGGCATTTGTAAATATGGCATCGTTCCTTGCGTCGCACTCTTGTACTGCAAATCATTATTCAGCAAAGCTGCACAGGTGCTTTACAATAGCCGTTAGAGTTTAATCAACTTGATCACTTTTCTGTTTTGCCCCTGCGTTATTTCTGCCAGGTAAGTGCCGGGCAAATATGCATGGCCTGCCTTTATAATATCGCCCACATTTACGTTTGACCATGTTTGCATAACCCTGCCTGTTATATCTAAAATCCTGACATTAATCTTACTGTATTTATCGCTGCTTTGTACTTTTAAACTGTAGTAATCATGCGATGGATTTGGCAATGCAGTAATATCGAAATTCATGGTACCCGCATCAGGTTTGGTTACAGACGATAAAGGAACATCATCGCCTGCGGAAATATTGCCTGCAGAGCGTTTAACTGTTACCGGCACTTTTAAACTTGCGGTATAATAGCCGTTTACTTTTATGGTGATATTAAACTTGGCCAGTGAATTATTTGTGCCTGCTGATACTTTAAAGCTTCCTTTAGCTACACCTGAAGTGTGATCATTATTTACAAAAGAAAGCGCGGAAACATTAATGGTATTATCGCCAATAATACTTGCGCCGCCTGTAACAGGTGTAATGGTTAAGGTAACTGTTGCGTTGCGTATGTCGCCCCGGTAACCATCACTGGTATCGGTAATAAGGGCAGCTACGGGTATAACGGTTTCAACTGTTGATGTTTTTATTAATTGGGATTCTATATATTCAACTCCTGCATTTTCTTTGGCAGGCGTAAGATATGTAATTGCCTTTTTGTTAAATGAAACCGCATTGCTGGTGCCGCCGCTAAATGTGGCAGTTATTTTTTTTGAGGTTAAGCCAGTTAATTGTTTATCTAATGTACCCACTAAGTTTCCGTAATAATAATCAGGGTAAAGGCTTACCGTTCCTAATTCTTCTGTACCAAGTTTAAAAGTAACTTCTGTTGCAGGGGAACAGCCGGAATAATAATAACTGTTTGCACCCAATATGGTTGCAGTAAATGTTGCCAGATCACTGTACTGTTGAGTTGACGGACTTACTTGTACCGTGGATGAAGTAATAAAAGGTGTAACAGTAACAATGGCTGTTTGGGTAGTTGTGTTACCGCTTCTATCTGTTGCAGTTACGGTTACGGTATTGTCCCCAACAGTGCTGCAGCTAAAATAAGTTGGGTAAATATCCGTATAGGGATATGGATCGCAATCGTCTGTTAAGCTTTCAACGACATCCTCATAATACAGGTATGCATACCCATAGCTGTTTAAAGAAATACTGGCATTCTTTGTTACCAATACAGGTGGTTGTGCATCTTTTACCGTAACGTAAGTGGAACAAACTGCAATGTTTCCAAAACCATCCTTTGCCGTAATTGACACATACGTTGTTCCTGTTGGGAAATAAGTACCGGGGTTCTGACTGTAAGTAATAGTAACATCTGGTGAGCAGCCTGAGGTTGCTGTAGCGCTAAAGTTTACTGTTGCGCCGCACTGGCCGGGCTCTGCGTTTACCGTAACAGGATCCGGACAATAAAGTACGAGCGAATTAAAGACTGCACAGGAACCTGTAACGTATCCTGCAACCCAGTTTGAAGTTGATCCATTTAATTCAAAGTTTTCGAGTGTTCCATAGCCCGGTTCTCCATAGAGGTTAGTGTAATAGTAATTACTGCATGAACTAAGACCCTGGTTAAACTTGTAATAGGCAGATAAATCAGACGAAGAGCCTGCAATTTCGCAATGCAGATTATTTAGTATTTGTCCCTGGCAAATAGCCTTATTCCAAACCCTTAGTTCATCAATTTCTCCATTAAAGTATTTGCTGTAGTATACAAAATCATTTGTGTAAGCGCCAAGCAGGTAAGTTTCGTAATAGGTTTCAAAATGAAGGTTGGGTGATGTAAGCAGGGTTTCAACAAAATTACCATTTACATACAGATCGAGTTTGGCAGTTGATTGCACAAAAGCAATATGTGTCCACGTATCCAGCGGCACTTTGTAAGAAGATACCACATCACCAAGCGATTGCTGGAAAGTGCTGATATAACCATTTGCATCCAGCCCAACTCTTATGCCACCGTTGTTGTTACGCTGGTTGCCAAAAATTACTGAGCCATCATTATTGTATGCTCTTGGTTTTATCCATGCTTCAAAACTGTATTCACCATAATTTCCGGAAGCAATTGGATAAGGATATATACTTCCGAGATTTACCCTGTCATCTATTCCATCAAAATCCAATGCACCACCAGATGAACCATTTAATGTTATTGAAAAAACAGCCCGTTGAAGCGGGTTAGATTCTAAAGAATATACCACAGTTGTTACACCAATATTAAACTGCAAACCGCTAACGCTTCCTGTACC
>JANXWM010000242.1 GCA_025351145.1 Chitinophagaceae bacterium | reverse complement strand
AAGAGTGCGACGCAAGTAAAGCTTCATAATATAACTTTTGCCCGGCTCAAAAAAAGAACACAATTATTTTTTCAATGATAAATCTAAGAAACATGATTTATTGATTAAAGCAAGATGAGACAAAACTACCTATTGTAAAGTTTGTAAATTTAAATAACCAACCTGCTTATATGCCATCTTCTATTGCACAAAAACTAAAGATCAAAGAGGGTTTTACATTGCTTTCTGTTAGCGCACCAAAAGATTTCGCAAAAAAGTTTGGAACCATTGCCTGCGGGAGTAACCGTAAGCGCTTCGGCAAAAAAATTTGACCAGGTACACTGGTTTGTTTTAAACAAAGTACAATTGGAAAATGAACTTGGCAGCGTACTTAAACTTGTAAAAGAAAATGTGATTTGCTGGATTTACTACCCGAAAGGACCATCGAAAATACAAACCAACCTTACACGTGACAAAGGCTGGGATTCGTTATTAAAACACAGCGATACCCTTACCTGGATAAGCCTTATTTCTTTTGATGAAATATGGAGTGTATTTGGTTTTCGTTTAAAAACAGCATTCAAACATTTCCCAGACTTTCCTGAAATAAAATATTATCAATATTAGTTTGCTAATCATAATTGAAAAGCCTTGCGATTGTTATCTTGCAAACCAATGATGCAGGTAAAAGATATATCACTTACACAGTTCCGTAATTATTTGTTTCAAAACTTTGAGTTTACAAAACGCATCATTGGCATTTGCGGTCAAAATGGTACAGGCAAAACAAATTTGCTTGATGCTGTCTATTACATCTGTTTTACAAAAAGCTATTTTTCAAAACCAGATGCACAAAGCGTTTACAGCGAAATGCGTGGTTTCAGGCTGGAAGCAAGTATTTCAAAAAATAATGAATACAATAACCTTGTTTGTATTCTGCGTGAAAATAACCGCAAAGAATTTATAATTAATAATGAAGCTTATAAAAAATTCTCCGATCATATTGGAAAATTTCCCTGCGTAATGATTGCACCAGATGATGTAGAATTAATTACTTCCGGCAGCGAAACAAGACGAACTTTTCTGGATACCATTCTCTCGCAACTTTATCCGGCTTATCTTCAGCAGTTGATTGATTATAAAAAAATACTCGAGCAAAGAAATAGCTTTTTAAAAGCTGCAGCAGAACGAACTTATATTGATGATAACTTACTTGACACACTCGATGATCAATTAATAAAAAGTGGCGGATATATTTTCAAATTACGTAAAGAATTTACCGCATCATTTTTGCCAAAAGTTCAAAAAGAATATGCTCACATTGCCTCGAATAACGATTCAGTTATTTTGAACTATTACAGTCAATTACACAGCACTGGCTTTAAAGATTTGCTGCGCCAAAACATGCAGCGCGACCTTTACATGCAAAGAACCGGTTGCGGTATTCATAAAGACGACATAGAAATACAGATGAATCAAACCCCTTTTAAAACCATCGCTTCGCAGGGGCAGCGCAAAAGTTTATTATTTGCCCTAAAACTTGCCGAGTTTAATGTATTAAAAGAGCAAAATGGTTTCGCCCCGCTCCTGTTGTTAGACGATGTTTTTGAAAAACTTGATGCGCAACGGATGCATAGCCTGCTATATAAAGTTTGTGTTGAAGAAAACGGACAGGTGTTTATCACAGACACGCACAAAGACCGCATGCAAAAAGCATTTGAAGCTTTGGGCACAGATTACCAGCTAATTGAACTTTAGCATAAATCATCTGTTTATAAAATACAGGAACGCTATTGGCCAGGGGCTTGAAGCCATGATTTAGCTTCCGTTGCGTCGCACGCTTGTACGTTGAAAACATTATTCAGCTACAGGCTTCACATCGCAAGCCTTAGACAGAAATGCAGCAGCTTACAGCTTGCCGCCAAAAGCTCATAGCTATTCAGCAGTACAAGAGTGCGACGCAAGAAAAGCTTCATAGTAATTCCCCTGCCCGGTAACAAAACCTTCTTTACCACATCTCACCCGTAACCCTTACTTTTGCGCCTTCAAAAAAAACGTAAATCGTACTTCTTTAAATCGTAAACACGAATGATCAGTGTAAAAAATGTAACCCTTGCGTATGGCAAGCGGGTATTGTTTGATGAAGTAAACCTGAATTTTATAAAGGGCAATTGCTATGGTGTAATTGGCGCCAATGGTGCAGGCAAAAGTACATTCCTCAAAATCCTTAGCGGCGAAATTGAACCCAATAAAGGTACCGTAGAAATTACGCCCGGTGAGCGTATGGCGGTGCTTAAACAAAACCATTTTGAGTTCGATGACAGTACGGTTCTAAACACCGTATTAATGGGCCATAAACACATGTGGGATATTATGCACGAACGCGAAACTATTTACTCCAAAGAAGACTTTACCGAAGCCGATGGCATGCGTGCAGGCGAACTGGAAGGCGAGTTCGGCGAAATGGGTGGCTACGAAGCCGAAAGCAACGCTGGCAGCCTTTTGAGCAGTTTGGGCATTGAAGAAAATTATCACCAAAGCCTGTTAAAGGATATTCCCGGAAATATGAAAGTGCGTGTGCTTATTGCGCAGGCATTGTTTGGCAATCCCGACATTTTGTTACTCGATGAGCCTACCAACGGCCTCGATATTGAAACCATCGGCTGGCTCGAAAACTTTTTGGCCGATTACGAAAATGTGGTGTTGGTAGTGAGCCATGACCGTCACTTTTTAGATACCGTTTGTACGCATGTTGCCGACGTTGATAAACAAAAAATAAAGATTTACACAGGCAACTATACCTTCTGGTATGAGAGCTCGCAGTTGATGGCGCGGCAGATAAGCGACAAGAATAAAAAGACGGAAGACAAGCGCCAGGCATTGCTTGACTTTATTGCGCGTTTCTCTGCAAATGCTTCAAAAAGCAAGCAGGCCACTTCGCGTAAAAAAGCTTTGGAGAAACTGAATGTGGAGGATATTCAGCCGAGCAATAGAAAATATCCCGGCATTATTTTTCAGCCATTGCGTGAGGTGGGCAACCAGATTTTAAATGTAGAGAACCTTAAGAAAAGCATTGATGGCCGCCCATTGTTCGATAAAATAAGTTTCAGTATTCACAAGGGCGAAAAGATCGCATTTCTTAGTAAAGATCCGTTGGCTGTTACAAGTTTCTTCGAGATTATTAATGCAAATATGACTGCTGATAGCGGCAAATTTGAGTGGGGTACCACCATTACAAAAGCTTACCTGCCACTTGAAAATCATGAATTTTTTATTGAAGGTTTAACCCTGATGGATTGGTTGCGCCAGTATGTGCCGCCGCATGTAACGGATGCCGATGAGCCTTTCCTGCGTGGATTTTTAGGCAAAATGCTTTTCAGCGGCGATGATATAATGAAGAAAACAAATGTGCTTAGTGGAGGCGAAAAAGTGCGTTGTATGATCAGCCGTATGATGCTGCAGAACCCCAATCTTGTAGTGCTCGATCAGCCCACCAATCACCTCGATCTTGAAAGCATTCAGGCATTCAATGATGGCTGTCAAACATTCCCGGGTATTGTGTTGCTTACTTCGCATGACCATACTTTCCTTCAAACAGTTGCCACGCGAATTATTGAGTTAACGCCCAAAGGAGCCATCGACAGACTCACTACTTTCGATGAATACATGGAAGATGAAAGGGTACATGCTTTAAGAACGGAGATGTATTAACCCCCTCCGCCCCTAAAGGGGGAACTTTTAGCAACGTAATTATATTTTAAGCCCGCTGATTTTTCGGCGGGTTTTTTATTGGCCAAACTGGAGAACATGAATTGAACTTTACTTGCGTCGCACACTTGTACGTTTGGTAATTATATGAAGCTTTTACCGATGCGGAGCGGCTGTTGAAAGCTCAATCATGTTCCTGCAGCACAAGTGTGCGACGCAACAACTGATGCTATGAAAAATTGAAGTTGGGCTAATAATATCTATGCTTTAAAACAGGGTTTATTTCAAATACCGCTTTATCTCTCTGTCTGTATCCCTTGCCCGGATAGATTCCCGTTTATCATGTGTTTTTTTACCACGACCGAGCCCGATCTCCACTTTTACGTAATACTTTTCGTTCATAAAAACCTTAAGCGGCACTATGGTAAAACCCTTCTCCTTTATTTTGGTTTCCAGCTTTTTAAGTTCGCGTTTAGTGAGCAGTAATTTTCTGTCGTGAACCGCAATATGATTATTGATGGTTCCATGAGAGTATTCGGCAATGTACAAACCACGAACCCATAATTCCCCCTTATCGAACATGCAGAAAGCATCATTAAAACTCAGTTTACCTTCACGTATAGATTTCACTTCTGTACCCATCAATACTATACCCGCCACATATTTATCGTCTATCTGATAATTAAAATAAGCCTGCCTGTTATTCATTTCTTTTGCCATAAAAAAAATCCCGCCATTAAATGTTTGGCGGGGCAAAAATACTTTATATGTATTAAATCAATTTTTAAAAAGAACGATCAGTTGAGCAAGCCTTTCCTTAAGCTTCTTCCTGTCAATAATAAAATCTAAAAAGCCATGCTCCAGTAAAAATTCGCTTCGCTGAAAGCCTTCGGGCAAGTCTTTTTTCATCGTTTCTTTAATGATACGTGGACCGGCAAAGCCAATAAGGGCACCGGGTTCAGCAATATTTAAGTCGCCAAGCATACCAAAACTTGCTGAGATACCGCCAAAAGTAGGGTCGGTTAACAGCGATATAAATGGAAGTTTTGCATCGCTTAACTCAGACAACTTACCGCTTGTTTTAGCAAGCTGCATTAAACTAAAAGCACTCTCCATCATCCTTGCTCCGCCGCTTTTGCTGATCACCAAATAAGGCACCCGATGTTCGATACAGTAATCAACGGCACGGCTAAACTTCTCTCCCATTACGCTTCCCAAAGAACCTCCAATAAATTCAAAATCCATACAGGCCACTAGCAGGTCTTCACCATTTACTTTACCAACAGCTACACGCATACTATCCTTCAAATCGGTTTTGGCGTGAATTTCATCAAGCCTTTTCTGGTAAGGTTTTAAATCGGTAAACCCAAGAAAATCTTTGCTGCGAATATTGCCAAAAAGCTCAGTGTATTCGTCGTTATCAAATAAAATTTCAAAATAATCTTCGCTGCCAATACGGTGATGGTAATTACATTTCGGGCAAACAAAAAGGTTTTCGGCAAGTTCGGTGGTGGTGGTAATAAAATTACATTCCGGGCATTTATTCCATAAGCCTTCAGGCGTTTCTTTTTTATCTGCAGTAGAGGTTGTAATACCTTTTCTTATGCGCTTATACCATTTGCCCTTATGCTCCACTGCATTGGCCGCTGCACTTTCGTCGCCAGCCAAAGAGTTATCAACATCTACTTCCTTTTTTATACTCATAACGGGTTATTGAGGACAGCAAAAATAAGGAGTTTAACTAATAAGCAATCGTTTTAAGAAATGTGTTGAAAAAAGGCAATATTGAACCGGGCTTTAGTAACAATTCTGATCGTCTCTTGCGTCGCACACTTGTACGTTCGGATCAGGAATCAGCAAAATACAAAACCGCAAAGGCGCAGAGCCTCAGAGGAATTGTATTCTCTTTGCGCCTCTCCGGTTAAAAACTACGCTTCTATATAAGTCGATACTAACTAATTGAAAATCAGCAAAAAAAATTGCGACTTATTTTGCAACATAACGCAACGCCGCCGTTGCTGGGAGACTTCGGTAAAAGTTCAATATATAACTGAACGTACAAGTGTGCGACGCAAGAAAAGCTTCATAG
>JANXWM010000217.1 GCA_025351145.1 Chitinophagaceae bacterium | reverse complement strand
AAAGAGTTGTTGATTGTTATTGCTCACTCTGCACTGCTCAATAAATAATCCGAACGTACAAGAGTGCGACGCAACAAAAGCTTTACAAAGATTTACTGCCCGGTACCAAATGCTGTTATCCTAAAAAAATAAAAAGCAGAGACTGATTTAATGATCAACCTCTGCTTTTTATAGAATATAGAACCGCTAATTCACTACTAATTTTACCGGTGTATTGCCCTCCACTTTTACAAGGTACACACCTGCGGCAGGTTTGGACGGAAGCGTTACCTGCAATGTATTTCCCTGTTGAACAAACGTTCCGCTGTAAATTATTTTGCCAGCCATGTTAAGCAACTGAACATTTAATTTGTTTACAGATGGCGTTGCAAGTTTTATATTGATGATTGTTCCTTTCAACGGATTTGGATACAAACTGATGCCCGTATTTTGTTGGGTAATATTTACTGTTTTTACCCCAGACAGAACAGACCTTCCGTTTTTGTCAACCTGCGTTAAACGGTAATAGTTAAGGCCCGTTGCAGGATATTGATCAAGCGCTTTATAATCGTTTTTGTTTGCAGGATTATTGCCCGCTGCAACTTTTGCTACAGTTGTATAATTGCGGCCGTCTTTGCTTTTCTGAACAAGAAAATGATCGTTGTTTAATTCGTTTGCTGTTGACCATGTTACTGCAACAGTACCATCGTTTTGTAAGGTTGTATTAAAACTTAACAGGTTAACAGGAAGCAAGCCATCGCAGATGGTACCCACCGTATAACTGTGTGGGTTGGCACTTGAATTTCTTTCGCCGCCAGATGGAACATTGTATGTGAAATATATACTGATTGGTGTACCGTTTGCAATGGCTTTGGTGAAAGTAAAGTCAGCACCAACTGCTGTCATAGGATAACCGGGATAACCACCGGATAAACCTTCCCTTATATAAATGAGTGCATAGGAACATCCCTGTATTGGCGCAAGCGGGTGAAACTGGAACACTACATTATCGCCAACCGTTTCTACTTTATAACTGTAATCGCCATTATCTGCTGTGCCGCAGAACCCATCTGAATTATTGATGCTTACCACTACATTTACAGTTGATGAAATTGTAGAGAGCGAACTGGTGTCTATAGCTTTTGCAGTAAACGTATAATTACCAGCAGGAACATTGGTCCAGTCGAAACTGAAAGGGCTTGTATTGTCGGTGCCCAATAATGTTGCGCCGCTATAAAAATCAACTTTACTCACTGTGCCGTCAATATCAGCGGCATCTGCATTGATGGTGATGGTAGCAGGTTCTGTAAAAGCTGCGTTATTAGCCGGGGAAGTAATGTTAACCGTTGGCGGTGTTCCGGTAACGCCTGTGCAATTGGAGCCAACTGTATAACTGTGCGGGTTTGCGCTGGAATTTCTTTCGCCTGCAGGAGGTGTTTGATAGGTGAAATAAAAACTGATCGGTGTGCCATCAGCAATGGCTTTGGAGAAAATAAAATCAGTTCCTGATGCCGTCATTCCGTAGCCGGGATACCCGCCGGATAAGCCTTCCCGAATATAAATGAGCGCATACAAACAACCCGTTATTGGCTGTAAAGGATGGAACGTAAATGTAACCATACCATTTGCAGTTTCAGCTTTGTACTCATAGTCTCCGCTAAACGCAGTTCCGCAATAGCCATCGGTATTGGGTGCATTTACCACGATGTTTACCGGAATAGAACTTGTTGCAAGACCGCTATTGTCTGTGGCTTTAGCAGTTAGTGCATAGGAGCCTGCGGCAACATTTGTCCAGGTAAAAGTGTAAGGGCTTGTATTGGAAGTTCCCAGTAACGAAGCACCATTATAAAATTCCACTTTGCTTATGCTGCCGTCTGCATCTGATGCTGTTGCGTTAATAGTAATACCTGCGGGTGCTGTAAAACTTGCCGCTTCAGCGGGGGAGGTAATGGAAACAGTTGGAGCGCCGGCAACGCATACGGTACCCACAATGTAAGAGTGAGGGTCTGCACTGGAGTTTCTTTCGCCACCCGAAGGAACCTGGTAAGAAAAATAGAAACTGGTAACAACTCCATCTGCTATGGGTTTGCTGAAAATAAAATCAGAACCGGAAGCTGTCATGCCATATCCGGGGTAAGTACCGGAACCTGTTCCTTCTTTTAAATAAATGATGGCATAAGTGCTGCCCAGGATTGGTGCCAATGGATGGAATTTAAAGTTTACTGTTCCTGCATCTGTATATACTTCGTAACTGTAATCGCCGCTTACTGCAACACCTGTGCAAGCAATGGGTGTTACTGAAACAGCAACAGGCGCAGAAACTGTGGTATTACCGTCATTATCTGTGGCAACGGCTGTTATTGAATAATTCCCTAATGGTACAGCGCTCCAGGTATAACTGTAAGGAGCTGTATTATCAGTTCCTAAAAGTATTGCTCCGTTATAAAAATCAACTTTGGTAACAGTACCGTTTGCATCTGCTGCATCGGCGTTTATGGTGATAGATGCAGGAGGTGCATAGCTGCTGTTGTTAATTGGCGATGTAATGCTTACCGTCGGTTTAATAGGGTCAGCAACGCTGATGTTTACTGCAGCAGAAGTTGTTGTTAATCCCCCATTGTCTGTTGCTTTAACTGTAAGCACATAGTTACCGGCCGGTGCTCCTGACCATGCATAAGTGTAGGGACTTGTGGTTGAAGTGGCGAGCAAATTTGTGCCATTATAAAATTCCACTTTGTAAATGTTTCCACCCGCGTCGGTAGCATTGGCATTAATGATTATGCTTGCAGGTGTAAGAAAAGCTGCATTATTTTCGGGTGAAGTAATTGCTGCAGAAGGTGCGGTATTACCTGCTGCTGAAACAAATACAATCACTTTTGCTGAGGTAGTTGCAGCGCCTTCATTATCGGTTGCTATGGCTGTTAATGTATCTACCTTTACCACAGGGTTATTCCACGTAAAGCTGTACGGACTGGTATTGTCAGTGCCCAATAATATATTGCCGCTATAAAAATCTACCTTAGTTACAGAGCCGTTTGCATCTGCAGCATCGGCATTGATAGTGATATTAGAAGGGGTAGTAAAAATGGCATTATTAGCCGGCGAAGTAATGGAAACTGTTGGTGGCGGGTTTGGTGATATGCCACCTGAAAAATAGATGTCATCAAAGTAAAAATCCGCGGCTGATGTTGCCGGATCCCCCGCAAACATAAATGCGGCTTTTAAAGACCATAGATCAATATTCATTCCTGCATCGGAATTATTAAAATCTGCCAATGGTATGGATACTTCATGCCAGTTACCATCCCTTACCAAACCATACTGCTGAACACCGGCTGCAAAATTCATCCAGGTTTCGCCATGACCGGTAGTAAGGCCAATTTTAAACTGACCGGTATAAGTAGATTTGAAATGAAACTTTAATGAGCCTGTTGCAAAATTATGCAGGTTTACATAGTTGTTAACTATACCCATACCAAACCAGTCGCTTGCATTGGCGTGTACTGCCAAAAGATGGCTCCCTTCAAACGGAATGGGTACGGGGTTCGTTATGTTGGTAAGGTTGTTCCAATAGTTCAATGTAGCATCAGTACCATAATGCAGGGAATCTGTTACAGGTGTGGTTTCTGTTAAAATACCAAAATTGCCTGCCAGTGGATCGTCTTTTCCAACATATAATTCATCACCCGGATTTTGGGACAGCTTAATGTAATCCACATACATTTTGCCCGGCAAAGGTGCGGTAATGCCGTTTGCATCAAAGATACCTGTGTACTGGCCACCAACAGCAAGATTTAATAACAGAAAATGGGGGGTATGAAATTCACTGTAGGTTGGGGCGTTAATATCACTTATATCAAAGCTGTAAAACTCCACATTATCTACATACATCTTTATGTAGCTGCTTGTCCAAACCATTTTATACAAATGATAATCCAGTGATAAATCCACTGCTGCATCCGTATAGAATGTATTGTACTCATGGCCGCCATCAGCATTGCTCCAGTGCGCGGCAGAACTAACCCGTTTGTTTCCTAAACCTGCTGCCAAAGCCTCTGCCGATCCTGCTTCCATCATATCTATTTCGCCTATGGAAGGCCATGTTCCACCAATAGTTCCCAAAGTCCAAAACGCAGGCCATAAGCCCTTCGTCATACTGGGTAATTTTATCCTTGCCTCAACGGTGCCATATTTAAAATGGATACGGCCTTCTGTTTTTATGCGCCCGGAAGTAAAACTGCTGCTCGGCCCAAAATTTTCTTTTCTTGCTTCAATTACAAGGCTGCCACTCTCTACCCGTACGTTTTCTGTACGGCTGGTATAATATTCCAGTTCAGAATTGCCCCATCCATAACCTGCTGCACGCTGGCTGCCATCACCAAAATCGTAAGTCCAGGAATCTGTATTTACAGCAGACGAATCAAAATTATCCTGCCAAACAACTGTTTGGGCATTTGCAGATAACACGCATGAAAGCAGCAATGCAAAAGCAATTGCCAATGCAAGTTTTAATCTTCTTTTGGGAAGGCTGGTATAGCGGGAAAGATCATTCATGAAGAGAAATTTTTAGGTAAGCCGAAAATGAATTGCCTTATTTTGAGAGTCTTGAATGTTTTATTACTTACCGGCAATCTGGAAGTTTTTTGTAAAAGCTAGCCACTAAGTAGATTGTGCATGCAGTCGTCTTAACAAAAGACACTTCAAATAAAATATAATACCCTTTGCATTGGATTTATTTTTAAAAAAGTGATTCTCAGATATTGAAGAGTATTGGAAAAATCGCGGCAGTTTTAAAATCCATTCATAAACTTCAAGGCTTTCCTCATCTGGCACAAGTATGCGGTACAGCTTTGTGCGAAGTGTACTTGTGTCATTGTTAGCAGGAAATAATCATTGGATCAATAAGCAAAATATCAATCATTCCTTTTTACCGGTATAATATTCTTTTGCACTGTTGTACAACCAATCTTCAGGCTTTTCCACAAGGCCTGCTGTTACAGGGTTATTGTGCGGGTAATCTAATTTTTGATGCATCATAATTTGTGTAGCCGGTTCAACCGGATGATTTTATGCTGCTGCCATAATTGAAAGCTGCAGTATTACTACTTTCCTTTAAAACCCTGTTGCGTCGCACTCTTGTACGTTCGGAACTTTACTGAGGCTTTCATCGTAGCGTAGATTTAAAAGAAGAACAAAGTGAACACCGTTGGTCAGTCAGAGGTGGCCAACAGCGGCAAGAAAGTTTGTTTAAACGATTAAAGAATGGGGTTTTCGTGACTGAAAAGATATGGAATTAAAAAGGCTGCAAACAAGCCGATGATCACCTGAGTTCCTATAACCAGGAACCTGAATTCAAAGGGAACAACATCCTGTACGGTATGCCTTAAAGTAATGCCCACATAGGCGATAAGTATGGTTACAGCCAAAACTGAAAGCCGGTAAAAAGGGATGCCTTTTTTTAGATAATGCACGAAAAGGTAAAAGATAACGCCGCAGGCAATGGACAGTAGTACCGAGCCAAAAACGATGATAGTAATATCCACCGGATAAATCTCCTGGAACTTTACAATGCTCTTGTAAATAACAACAAAAACTAAATTGAGAACAGCGCATACAAGACCTGAAAGCAGCCCACCCAGTACTGACCGGGATAAATCGGTTTGTTGATACTCATAGTTCATACCACAGGTTTTAAAAGTGAAAGAATTAATTTGTTTAAAACAACCTGTTGAGATATTTCTTAAAGCCAGGCAATCGTTCAATTGGAATAAGCGGAAAGTGGTGTAACCTTTACCAAAGCAGGTTTACGAATAAATAGCTCTATAAAATTAATAACATTCTGCCGATAATGTATACTTGTTAACAACAATTTCTCTGCCATTGCTGGTTGCCAGACTAAAACCAATTCGCTTCAATCTTTGCTGCGGTAAAAGCAGCTTTATAATCTGAAAGTACAAGAGTGCGACGCAAGAAAAGATGTTGGAAGTACAAATGCCGGGTACAAAAAATATCAACAGCAACCTATAAAATTTGTTTCGTGATTTACCGGTCAACTACACTTATTTCTACCAGCTGAAGATGTGGTTTGCGCCAGATAATAAACCGCCAGATTAATTCTCCGGTAAGTAAAATGCCTACTGCAAAAAATACAGGCATAATACTGCCAGCTTCAGAAAAGGCACCTACAATAGCGATGGAATAGACTGCAATGGGCAAAGCAAACATGATACAGAGCCCGGCTATATTGAGTGGTATTTTAAATGGCCTGTGTTCATTGGGGGCTTTATTGCGTAAAATAATAAGTGTTACAAATTCGAGGAACAGCGCGGCACCGTAGAGAATTACGTCGATGATGATAAGGTCGGCAAAAGTCCACATAACCATAAAGCTTACCACAAGCGAACAACTGATAATAGACACATAAGGTGTTTGAAATTTCGGGTGCAGTTTATGCAGCTTCGCCGGTAGGAGTTCATCATCGGACATTACTTTGGGTACCCTTGATACTGAGAGCAATACGGCTGAATATAAACCAATACCACTGGCCATGCCGCCGCAAGCAATCAGCGTACCCAGCCATGGCCCGGCAACCAATGTGCCCAGTGCAGGAAACCCTTCTTCACTAAGCACTGTATAATCGATGCCCGATTGAAGGGCTACAAATACCGCCATAAAATAAACTACGAAAATGAGTATGAATGCAATAACCACAGATTTTATATAGCTGCGTATGGGGTGCGCTACTTCTTCTGCATAAGTGGTTACATTATCCCACCCCAGAAAATTCCACATAACGGTGTAAAGCGCCAGGCCAAGGGTGGGGAATTTTATACCTTCCAACGAAGGGGAAGGCAATGATAAAGAGCCGGGATGGTGCATAAGAAAATAGCCGAATAATATTATAAAAGGGATAAGCACAGCGGCACCAAGAATAACAGAAGTTTTACCTACAGGAACAATGCCCCTGATATTAAGCCAGGCAGAACCCCAGATAATAACAAGGCAAACAGGAATTTTATAAGCTTCTACACCGGGGATAAAAAAGGAAAGATATTCAACAAAAAGAACCGGGTAAATGGCAAGGTCTACAAACGTGTACAGCCAGGTCCACCAGCCTTCATACCAGGCAAAACGCAGGCCCATGGCGCGTTTAACCCATTGATAATAGCCGCCGGTTACCGGCATCATACTGTTCAATTCCAGTACCGTAAGAATGGTTGGTATATCCCATAACAAAGGCGTAATGAACAGCAATATGAGTGTGGCATGGGTACCGGCATAAGTGAGCAAAGATTCCAGCCCGTACGGGCCGCCGGAAATCGTTAAAAAAATAATGGCGGCAAGTTGTAATGGCCGCAATTTTTTTACGGGGGCAGCATTGTTTTCTTTCATCAGCTCATAAAAAAATAAATATAAAATATTCTGTGGTTTTAAGGCTTAAAGTTTTTGAAGACGGATTTTGAAGTAGAATTTTTTTTGAACCCGGCAGTAAATTTTTATAGCATCGTTCCTTGCGTCGCACACTTGTACGGCAGAATGTAACTAAGCTCTTAACAGCCAACTGCAAAAATCCTGGGTGACGATGAATTTTGAAATGTAAATAATTTATTGCCGGGTATGGATATTTCGCTTCAATCTTCGCTAAAGTAAAAGCTGCATTAATTGCTACAGTACAAGAGTGCGACGCAAGTAAAGCTCCATTTGTGTTCTTTGCCAGGCCAATAAAATTTTATATAAAATGATTTTGTGCGGCAAAAGGGTTGCTATTAAAGAATTGAGATTTTTTTGTCAAAGGCATTTTTTAAACATCATTATTTACTATTTCAGCGATACATATTTCTGGTTCAACAAACAGTGCAGTAAATAGTAAAAAAAATCAGGACAATTTCATTTGACACAAAAAAACCGTTATGAAAACAAAAATTTACTTGAAGTACGTAGCCTGCATTTTCACATTCACAACACTGCTGATGAGCAGTCAAAAGGTTGCTGGCCAAACGCCTTCTTCGGCCAAAACAAGTATAAATGCCTTAACCTACTGTGCTGCCAATGGAAAAAGTGCTTATTATGAGTATATAGATTACGTTGCTATTGGCGCAATTAATCGCACATCTGGTGCCGAGCCCGGTGGCTATTTTGATGGCACTGCGCTAAGTACCAATATTGCGGTGGGATCAAAAAATGCAATTACTTTAAGTCATGCCAACCCAAGAGGTGGCTATGTGGAAAACTGGCAGGTTTTTATTGACTGGAATGCGGATGGGGATTTTGTTGATGCTGGTGAAAAGGCTTTAACGGCAGTTACCTACACTGCTGGCAATTATACAGATTCTATACAGGTACCGGCCAATGCCGTTCCAGGCCCAACCCGCATGAGAATAATGATGAGTTCTAATTTGTATCCTTTTCCCAAACCCTGCGGATCGTTTCAATATGGCGAGGTGGAAGATTATACCGTGAATATTATTGCATCAACTTCCTGCAGTGAATCTTACGAGCCTAACAATAAAATTTCAAAGGCGAAACCTATTCCTGTTAATACAAATATTTTGTCTCAGATTAGCACTTCTACCGATAAGGACTGGTTTTCTTTTACCAATACTGCAACAGCGCCCAATATCAAAATTACATTGAGTTCGCTGCCTGCCGATTACAACCTTCAGCTTTATGATTCAGCCGGAACATTGATTAAAACTTCAGCCAATGTTGGCACTGCTGATGAAACGATTGTATACAACGCTTTAAGCACAGGCATCTGGAAGGTAAAAGTTTATGGTGCAAGAGGAACATTTAGTAATACGCAATGTTACACACTGCTGGCTGCTGTTTCAACGACTCCTAATGCAGCAAGTGCTTTGGCGGGTATTACCAATCAGTCAGGTGAAGGGCAGGTTTCCACCTATCAAAATACCAACACAAAGTCGCTGACTATTTATCCAAATCCTGCCAGTGGTAATATTAGCCTTCTGTTTAATTACGGCCATAATGAAAACGTGCAAATTTTAGTTTATGATTTATCTGGCCACATTGTACAACAGGGAAGAAAAGATGTTTTAAAAGGCAAAAATGAAATACGGTATAATATTGAAAAATTATTGCCAGGATTTTATCACATAAAAATTGCAGGAGCAAATGAGCAGCTTAATGGGAAACTGATTGTGCGATAAATTAATTAAGCCGCTGTTTTTAAAAAGCTATCTTAAAAAAAGGTAGCTTTTTTGTTATTGAATAAAGCCTTATCCTTCACTATTTCGCTTCAATATTCGCTGCGGTAAAAGCTGATTCAATTCCTGAAGCACAAGAGTGCGACGCAACAGAAGCCCGGCAAAGAACAGATGCCGGGTTCAAAAAAATGTATTGCCGTTATTGCTTGGCGGGCAAATATTTGCAAGAGATGTAAATAAATGCTAAAGACTTTCAACTGATTAAATGAAAGTTTTATTCTGGAGATTTTTTAAACTGATAACTGCGCTTTTATGGTATCAATAAAGGTTGGGTCTGCTTTAATATCAACATAGTTGTAGGTTCTGTATGGTTCTGGTACGGCATCAAAAGAAAATGCGATCATGTTAATCAATATTCTTTTTTCAACTGAACGGTTAACAGCCAGATCCAGTTCATTTCTGCAGTGGTTTTTTTTATAATACTCTTCTGTTATAACCGGTATAAAATATTTGGAGTCAACAATAGCCCACATGTATTTCGATGTAAATGCTTCGCCAATACCTATACTTTTTTTATCGAAATACATGTGGGCTATTGTTGACTCCAAATATTTTATACCGGTTATAACAGAAGAGTATTATAAAAAAAACCACTGCAGAAATGAACTGGATCTGGCTGTTAACCGTTCAG
>JANXWM010000120.1 GCA_025351145.1 Chitinophagaceae bacterium | reverse complement strand
AGTTTGGCAGTTCCGACGGGTTATTTAATCTTGGCAGTGCATTGGCGCTTGCGCAAACATTGCCCGCCGGTGTTTACGTGGCTATGAATGGCCGCTGCTTTAATTGGGATAATGTACGCAAGAATAAACTTACAGGCAGTTTTGAAGAATTGAAACAGCACTAATAGCGCTGCTTATTAGTTGCTCTGATTTTCGGCAGCAAAACTGCAAAGGATGCTGGGGCCGCCCATTGGTTTGCAGATAAAGTGATTGCGACGCAACCCTGCCTGACTGCGTCACGCAGGCAGGGATGATGCTATGAAAACCGCTGCTGGTATTCCACAGTTTATTCTTACCCTGATTTTTATACTGAAAAAAGTTTTAGAAGGCAATATATGGAGCTATTAAATGTATTGGGAATTGAGAAAAGGCACAACGGGAACCTTGTATTAAATAACATCAGCTTTACGCAGCAGCCATTTGAAAAAATAGCCATTGCAGGCGAAACAGGATCTGGCAAAACTTCATTACTTAAAATAATTGCAGGGCTTTTGCAAGCTGATGCAGGCAACGTTTTTTTTGAGAATAAAAGGGTAAAAGGCCCTGATGAAAAGCTGATACCGGGGCATAAAGGGATAGCTTATTTATCGCAGCAGTTCGAGTTAAGAAATAACTACAGGGTTGAAGAAGAATTAGATTATACCAATCAGCTAACTGATGATGCAGCGGCCACAATTTATGAAGTGTGCAGGATAAGCCATTTATTAAAACGGAAAACCGACCAGTTATCGGGAGGAGAAAAGCAGCGTATTGCTGCTGCAAGGGTATTGATTGCTTCACCAAAATTATTACTGCTCGATGAGCCTTTCAGCAACCTTGATATGGCGCATAAACAGATGATGAAAACGGTGATACATGACATTGGCGAAACACTAAAGATTAGCTGTATTCTTATTTCGCACGACCCGCTCGATACACTCTCCTGGGCTGATGAAATTATTGTGATTAAGAATGGGGCAATTGTTCAAAAAGCTATACCACAGTTGATTTACAGCAGGCCGGTTAATGAATACGTAGCAGCTTTGTTTGGCAAATACAACTTGTTTACTGCAAGCCAGTCTGCAATATTTTCTATGTTGCCGAAGATTGAAAACCAGCATAAAAATTTACTTATAAGGCCCGAACATTTTAGTATTGCATCAACAGAAAATGATGCCTTAAAAGGCGTTGTAAAAAAGATTGATTTCTTTGGCAGTTATTACGAAACAGAAGTGCTGGCTGAAAACATTTTTATTACTTTAAAAATGGTTGATTGTACTGTTGCAGTTGGCGATACGGTGTATCTTTCTCTTGATGCGGATGCAGTTTGTTATCTCGATTAACTGCCTGCATCGAATGCAAGTTTCATAAAATACCGAACTTCTTCATTAACATCTTCTAAACTGCACATACGAAAGTGGTGATTGAATTGCTGGCTCCCGGGAACCTGTGCAATCTTATGAAAACATAAATTATCGTGGTACGGTTGCGGAAAAGGAAAAACAATATCAACAAAATTCTTCCCCAGTTTTATTACGTAGGCAATACGTGTTGCTGATGCAAAGGCGATCATTGTTTTGGTAGTATGTATACTTACTGCGCCAATCTTTTTATATTGATTTACAAAATGCGAAAACAGCGAAAGCGTATATTCTGTTTTGCCTTTTAAAAAATCATTTAAAACGGTATCTCCGCAGGAGTGAACCTGGTTGTTTTTTACAAATTGCTGGTTACATAAAGGGCATGTCCACATAATAAATAAAAGTAGTGTTTACTTTTTAAAATTGATTAACCCAACAAAATAAACTGTTTCAGCATCGTTGCGTCGCACTCTTGTACTGCAAGTACAGTTTTGAGCTTTGGGCTGCACGCTCCACGCTGTTTTGCTTTTTGTTAAAGGCTTATGAGCTGGGGCCTGTAGCTGAAAATTGAAGCGAACGTACAAGGGTGCGACGCAAGAAAAGCCTCATAGTAATTCTATTGCCTGGCTCAAAAAAATAATCCGCATAAATATTGTTGTTATTAATAGGGTTGTTTCAAATGATTCGCTTAAACTTTGTAATAAGATCATTTGAATTAAAATCTTATGAAAAAATATATCATTCTCTGCATGCTGCTTGCACAATATCATTGCTCTTTTTCCCAATTAAAAAAAGTGTACCGCAGCTCCGTTGACGACAGCACTTTGCAGCAAGGCGAAAATTTTACATTAATGCCTTACAACAGGTTAATAGAATCTGCAGGCAAAGTAGTTACTTATGGCAACAAAGAATTAGAGAACCATGCACTTGATCTTACTGTTTTGCCGGATAATAAAAGTATTGCCATAGAAGACCGTTATGGTATTGCCATTCTCGACGCAGCTACACAAAAAATAATATGCCAATGGAGTTTTACTTACGACACGCTTTACAAAAATTTAATGAGTACTTATTCAGGTATAAAATCATTCGCGTTTAATGGTAAGGATTATATTGTTTGGAGCGCTTCAAATGGTGGTGACAGCAATTCTTATATAATGATTGCAGTATGGGATGGGTTTAGTATTAAGCATATTTCTTCTATTCAGTGCAAAGCCACAGCGCCTGCTGCCACTGCACTTCCCAATGAAGTGGCGGTTCGAATTGAAGCAGGCGTTCCCTATTTGTATGCGGTATTAAACGGGAACAATCAGCTGCTCAAAATAAGGTTTGCCGATAAACAAATTGTATGGACTGCAGCCACAGGTGTAGCGCCATTTGGGTTACGCATTATTGCTAATAAAGTTTATGTAACAAACTGGGCTGGAGCGCAGGTAACGGATTTAAATAAAGAAAATGCTGGCACACCATGGGGAAGTGCTTACACAAACCCTGTTACCGGTGCAACATTGCAGGGAAGTTTATCTGTAATAGATGCAACCAATGGAACGCTTTTGAATGAGCTGCAAATGGGCCTGCACCCTAATGCAATTATTAATAGCGCTGATAACCATTACCTCTATATAAGCAACGGTAACAGTGATTTTATAAGCGTGGTAGATGTGCAGAAAGAAAAAGTTATTGACTCCATAAACGTAGGGTTGTTTTCAAAATACTATGCCTATTACGGCAGCAGCCCAAATGCTTTAGCCATTAATGAAAAAGGAACTATGCTCTATGTGGCCAATGGAATGGATAATGCTGTATGTGTTGTGCAGTTGGGAAAAAATGCATCAGCTAACGGAACAAACAAAACGGCAATTAAAGGTTACATACCAACAGAAGCATATCCATCTGGTATTGCCATACTCGGCAACATGTTGTATGTTACCAATCTTGAAGCGAAAGGGGCACGTGTTTTATCTGATGCCGAAGCAGATTTAAAAAGCCAGAAGGCTTTTAGTACAGGAACTTTTCCTGCTTACAGTATTCACAAAGAGCTTGCTTCCGTAAGTATAATTCCTATTCCTTCGCAAAGCGGATTAAATGCATATACTGCCAAAGTAAAAAAATTGAATATGGCTTTCAGGATTGCATTAACCAACAAACAGCCAAGAAAAAATATTGCCCCAAAGCCGTTGCCCGAAAGGATTGGGGAGCCTTCTGTATTTAAGCACGTGGTATATATTATTAAAGAAAACAAAACCTACGACCAGGTTTTTGGTGATATAAAAAATGGAAGAGGTGAGCAACGACTCTGCATTTATGGCGACAGTGTAACCCCTAACCAGCATCAGCTCGCTTCAGATTTTTCATTGCTCGATAATTATTATGCTTCCGGCAAATCTTCTGCAGAAGGCCATCAATGGACAGATGCGGCAATGGTTTCTGATTACATCGAAAGAAACGTGCGGGCCTGGTTCCGCAGCTACCCGCACCGGCAGGAAGATGCATTGGTTTATAACAAAAATGGTTTCATCTGGAACAATGCACTTGACCATGGAAAGAAAGTGCGCATTTACGGTGAAGCTTGTTTAACCGGTTATGATAATAAATTAAACTGGCTCGATATCTACAATAAGTACGTAAACAATGAACCAATAGAACGAAAAAATACCAGCACCATTGCAAGGATAAGGCCCATCATTTCTCCCGATTATCCCGACTGCGATAATATCAATTTTACCGATCAGTTAAGGGCCGATGTTTTTATAAAAGAGTGGCACGCTTTTGAGCAATTACCTGGTGACGGCCTGCCTGCATTAATGGTACTCTCTATGCCCGATGATCACACCGCAGGCACATCTCCCGGCTTCCCTGAACCCAAATCAATGGTGGCAGATAATGACCTTGCATTCGGCAGGATTATCGATGTAATAACCCACAGCCGTTTTTGGGATTCCACCGTTGTATTTGTAACAGAAGATGATTCTCAATCCGGCTGGGATCATATATCTTCTTACCGAACTACTTCGCTCATCATCAGCCCTTACTCTGTATTGAATAAAACAATTCATACCAACTACAATCAAACCTCAATGGTAAGAACGATTGAACAAATTTTAGGCATTCCTCCAATGAATATTATGGATGCAACTGCATTGCCCATGTTCGATTGTTTCAGCAATACAAAAACGGCATACACTTACAATCATACAGCGAATCGTATACCGTTAAATCAAATGAATAAACCCTTTGCACAGTTAAAAGGCAGGGCGCTGTATTACGCAAAACTCTCTGCCAATGCGGTTTTTAAAGAAGTAGATGGCGGCGAAGACGATCTTATGAACAGGATTTTATGGTTCAGTGAAAAGGGCAATCAGAAATATCCTGTCAACACAAATACGAAATAGTAAGATAAAATTTATGAACCAGGCAATAGTAATTCTAATGGCCGTCCCTTGCGTCGCACTCTTGTACGGTTTAATATTCTATTGAGCTTTTACCGCAGCGAAGATTGAAGCGAAGTGGATGTCACCCAAAATTTATTTCAGGGTCTCCCTAAGTTGCCTATAGCACATCAAAATATTAATTATCGAAAAAAAACAGCTTTTTCTTTTATCCCTTATCTTTAAGAAAAATTATTAATCATGAGAAAAAATCTACTGCTTTCACTCTTTCTCTTTGTTGCAACACTGGCGAATGCACAATGGACAAAAGTTAATGTTCCGCACGATGATTTAAGCCTTTGGTACGATGTAGAAGTACCTAATGAAAAATCTGTTTGGGCCTCCGAATGGGTATCGCTCGACGGCGGTGCAAGTTTTTCATACACCAATAAATTTATAAGAACCGCCAATGCTGGTAATAGCTGGAAATACGGCGAAGTCCAGGCACCTGCAGGATATGCGATATCAAGTCTTCATCCCATAGATGCTGATACCTGCTATGCAGCTATGTACAATGGTAGTGCAGGAATAGGCGGAGGTATTTTTAAAACAACAGATGCTGGTGTTTCCTGGACGCAGCTTGGAGCAGGCACACTTTTTAACGCTAATTCTTTTCCCGATTTTGTTTATTTCTGGAATCCAAAAAAAGGCATAGCCATGGGTGATGGGAACGGGCCTGGTGATCCTTATCTTGAAATTTATACTACCAATGATTATGGAGCTACCTGGACACGTGTTCCCCGTGCGAATCTTCCTCCAACCCAGGACGTGCCAATCGGAATAACAAATAGTTATTACGTATCGGGCAAAAGGATATGGATGTATGTTTATGAAGGAACAACAAGTTCACAATTCATTTACCGTTCCGATGACAAGGGGCTTCATTGGAATGCCTATCCTCTAAACATGCCCACCACCGTACAGGATTTTGCTTTTACAGATGAATTGAATGGTGTTGCTATAGGTATAGATGCCCAGGTTCCTTATTTATACCGTACTGCTGATGGCGGAGAAACTTGGGATGGTCCTGTCAGCTATTCTGGTCCTTTAATGGGAGGGTTTATTACTGCTGTTCCGGGTACTTCTATGTTAGTATCCACCAATGCCGTTAATTATGGCCCAACAGGCTCCTCTTTCAGCAGAGATTTAGGAAATACATGGGTAGCGCTTGACAGGTCAACTACCAATTTGCATTCTGATGTGAACTTTTTCAACAAGCATGTTGGATGGAGCGGTCAGTTCAGACTTGCTTCAACTCAAAGAGGGGGTATGTATAAATGGGCAGACTCTGTTCCTCTGGTTTCTGGTTTGGTTACTGTAAATTCAGATGCAATGATTGCTCAGCTTACAGGTTCGCAATCTCTCAGGCTGTATCCGAACCCGGTTAAGAATGTATTGCATGTTGACGGACTTAACAGCGTTGCAGCTACAACAATTTCCATTGTTAATAATGCAGGAAAAACTGTACAGAAAATAACCACAACAGCTTCAGGTTATACATTAAATGTGCAGGCGCTCCCGGCAGGCAGTTATTATTTACTGTTAGAGTCTGGCAAGAAAATAACCACACTCAAATTTGTAAAATAATAGTTTTAAAACTATACAAAAACATAAAACAAAGATCTCCCGGGGGGCAAACTTCAGGAGATTTTTGTTTTACGGCAATAACAGCGAAATGATGAAAATTTTATTGGCCGGCTATGATAACATGCTTCAGCATCCTTGCGCACACTTGTACGTTCAGATATTCTATTGAGCTTTTACCACAGTATAGATTTAAGCGAAACATTGTTTGGTCACGCGGTCAGGAGTGGGAACGAATGGTTTATCGTTTACCCAAAGAATCGAGCGCAGGCAATGCATTGTTTTGAAAGTCGAATAGTGAAAGGTTTTCCCACGGCGAACCATCTGTGGCTGTGGTACCTTTATAAGCAACCCAATCAGGTGCCCAATAGCAAACACCAAAATAATCTTTATTAGCCAACTGTTTTACCGAGGAAATTAATGTACTGATAAATTGTGCCTGCCCCTGTGTTGTTGCTGCATAAGCATTGATCAACTGATCTGCAGTACCCACAATATTATTTGTATAGTCATTATAATTAAATGTAAAAGGATAAGCCGTTTCTGCTATAAGTACCGGTTTTTTAAAAACCGTTGCAAGTGATTGCATACTTTGCTGCAATGCATTGATGTCTTTTCCATGCCACCAGGGATAGTACGATAAACCGATGATATCATAATCAGTTTTTGCAGCTTCAAGCTTATTGAAGAATTGCTGCGCATCAGCATAACCTGCCGTATGAATAATAATTTTTGATGCAGTGCCGGCATCTCTTATTGCTTTAATCCCCTGTTTTAAAAGATCAGTAAAATTAACCCAGTTTGCATCTGTTGAGCTGGTAACCTTTCCTTCATTCCACAGAAAGCCATTGTTTATTTCGTTGCCAACTTCTGCATAATCCGGTGCTGCATTGTTTTGAGCTAAATAAGTAATGGTGCTTTTTGTAAATGCATACACACTGTCTTTAAGTACTGTAAAACCTGCATTGTTCCATGCAGCAGGTTTTAATTGTGCGCCGGGGTCGGCCCATGTATCAGAATAATGAAAGTCGAGCCAGAACTTAAGCCCTGCGGCCTTTATCTGTTTTGCGTAAGCAGTAATTTCTGGCAGTGAGGAATGAATGGTTGCAGGGTTATTCCATATTCTTAAACGAATTGTATTGATGCCTTTTTCTTTTGCTATCTGCAAAATATCTTTCGGTATCCCATTGTCAGTATAAGCAATATTATACCCGGAAATTTCGGGAGCAAAAGAAAGGTCTAATCCTCTGATGAAAAAGTAGGCAGGTTGAATTACCGGGGGAGGTTCAATTATTCCCGGCTGGCCTGATGATTTTTTGCAGGATAAAATGATAAGCGACAGGTAAAGTATAAAAACAACACGCATAAAAAATATTGACCCGGTAAATATAGCCAACAAGTTTTGTTTGTGTAAATCAGGTTTATCATTCTATTGCTCAATAATATTCTTCAGTACAAGTTCCGCTTTGAGAGCCGGGATGACCGCAACTGCCTTTCGCTGCTCAAGGCGTTGCATCTAACATATGCGACGCAAGAGTTGATGATAATTATTTCAAATGCCCAGCTAAAAAAAATTATTATTCATTCATCTCAACAGGCAAAGCAATATTTTTTTTCTGATTGCTTCTGGTTACATTCAAACCTTTTGCATGTGTGCCTATTGAAAATGCAAATGGAGTTGTAATGCTTTTTGTACCTGCTGCAGATTTTATTTTATAGCGCAGGAAACAATTGGCAGCGTTTATTTTTGGAAGCACTACCTGGTAAAGATTTGAATTAAGCGCATTGCTTACAATACTTTTCCACGGTCCATTTGCGCCATTTGCAGAAAACTGTATATTAACGGTTGCCGAATCACCTGCAGGCACACTGCTTAGCCACTGCAAAAACTGAACTGAACCGCCAATAAAATACTCACCGCCTTTAGGAAACACAGGAATAATTTTCAATTTCGGATTTGCAGAAACGTGCAGATACACACGTAACTTGTTGTTGCCCCTGTTGGTGCTTGCGAGATAAGCAATATCATTGAAACCATCACGGTCAAAATCTGCAACTGTCATTCCTGATAAAGTTGTTTCGGTTGTTGTGAAAGAAGCGATTTGCGACCATTGAAAATTATTATCTGCTGAGTAAACAGAAATATTTTTTGAACTCCATATAACAACATCAGTTCTTCCATCCATATTCATGTCTGCAAGTTTAATTCCCTTCACACCACTCGTTGGCAAACCTGTTGAAATGCTTTGCCATTTTTTTGTTGTTGTATCAAAATAATAAACCTGTGCATCACCGCTTGAAACTCCAATATCTTTTGCACCATCATGGTTTACATCTGCAGCATCCAGTTGAATATTCCATCCCAACGACAAACCATTTTGCATAGAATTAAAATTTCCATTTCCATCATTGCTCCACAATTGAGCAGTATCGGTTGCAACAATTATATCAGCATTACCATCATTATTAAAGTCACCAAATTTGCACCACTGATTTCCGTTGCCTCCATTCTTTGCAAATGTTTGCAGCCAGGAACCGTCACCATTATTCTTATACACATGAAAACCATTGCAGCAACCAAATGAGTTGGAAACAAGATCAAGCAAACCATCATTATTTATATCTGCGAAATCAATTCCAAACATGCCGTAGGTTTCACCATTCGCGGCAAGCCCGTTATCATAAGGCATCCATGATGCCCCGGAACCATTGCCCAGTGCGGCTTCTATCAGTTGGTCACCAAAATTATTGCTGTCAGAATTGTGATGCATCGAATAACCAATGTCCATCAATCCATCATTATTTATATCGCCGAGTGCAACGCCGCCGTAACCCAAATTGCCAGTTTTTACAAGCGACCACTTTGTACCATCGCCATTATTTTTCCAAACCATAATACCGGCTTCGGTAGCATTCACTCTTGGGCTTCCATGGTCACCGATGGTAACAATATCAATTTTACCATCACCGTTAATATCGCCTGATTCCAATTCTGTAACGCCGCTTTCAAAAGTTACTGTATCAAGTCCCTTGGTGATGAGCGTGTATGAAAGTGTTTGCGCAAGTGATATTTTAAAAATGAATATTGCGGCAAATGCAGAAGTAATAATTTTTCTCATGACTATTTTCAATTTGATGATAAAGCGTACTGCAATTTTATTTGTCATCATGTACAAATTTATCTGTAAACAAATGTAGCAGGTAAAAGGCTAAGCTGTAAAGAAATCATTTTTTAACCCGGCTGAAGAATATCTATGAAGCTTCCGTTGCGTCGCACTCTTGTACGGTTAGATATTCTATTGGGCTTTTACCGCAGCGTAGATTGAAGCGAAGCGTGTTTGCTTAGCCGGTAAAAGGTAGAAGTAACTATCCCGTTCTCTTTTTATCCGGATTTTGTTTTGCCATAAATACGCTGTAGATAACAATAGTTGTATCAAATATTTCATAAACAACTGTGTAGGGGAAACGTTTTATTTTGCCCTCTCTTACAGGCTTATCAAAGTAGGAATATGTTTCAGGGTTACGGAATAAAGAGTCGTAAAATATTTCCAGTTCATTTAAAAATTCTAAGCCCAATCCTTCACGCTGCAATTCATACCAATCGTAAGCCTCTAATATTTCTATAGCAGCAAGTGGGCGGATTTCTATTTTATAAGGCATGCCTTTTTTCTTTATTCATTGCCATTTCTTTAACGTCTTCCCAACTATAAGAATTTCCATTGCCACTCAAATATCTTTCCCGTTCTTCCTGTATCATATTTTTACGGAGCATGTTTATATCAGTTGTTTCTTCTTTAAGCTGTACATAATTTTTTGCCACACTTAAAAGAGATTCTTTTTCTACAAGTGTAAGTTTGTTCCAGTATTGTAAAAACTCACTGTCTAAAATAGGGGCTGCCATATCAGTTTATTTAAAACAAATTTACTTTTTCTTTTTTTATAAAATGACATTTACGTTTAGCTATGGCGCAAGTACGCTGAACTGCAATGCCTGCGCTGTATACTTGCGCCAGAATGAAGTTTTGCGACGAGATTTGATTAATCTAACACTTCTGTTAATCTAATTGATTTGATGCTAATTCCGTCATAACGGCTATCAGGTAGTACAGACATAATGGTAATTTTAGTTTGTTTATTTGAAGCCAGTAATATCGTTTCTGGAACAGCAATCCATTCAAGATTTGCAGGATAGAATCCCCCAGTTTCCGGAAATGTAAATGATGAATATATAGTTGTGGGTGGTCTGTCAATTGGAGCATTTAAATAAATTCTTATAGAAACTTCATTTCCTGAACATCCATTAATTTCTAATTTATATGATCCTGCTTTCTTTGGTTTTACAAAAAAGGAAATATTTTCACCTCCTGCATGTTGGTGTTGAGATCCCACCAAATGTGTAATTGAGTCATAGCCCATATATCCGCAAGTATAAGTCCAATTTTTGGCTTCCATATTTATAACTTGCGCGTGCTGTATTGGAGGATTTGGGTATAGTATTGGCGGTTTTGGTAGAGTATCTTTCACACTGCCTTTTTCATTCAACGATTCTTTTTTAAGTTCGGGTTTTGGTGGATTTTGTATTGTTTTTCTTGGGTCGGTTTGAACTATTACAATGGGCTTCTCATTTTTTGAAAAATTATTAAAAATTAGAAATGTTACAAACCCCGAAAGAATAATTGAAGTCACTGAAACAATTAGATATCTATTAGTTTTTGTATGTAGCAATTTTTTGATTAAAATAAATTTTTCGTTTGTGCTGAGATTAGATGTGTCAATTGTGATCCCAAGTTCATTCAATGACATTTCAAGAGCCTTGATTTGATCAGCAGGATTTGTTAATTGTAATTCTTTGAGTTTATTGTTGCTTCTATTTTTGAAGTAAAAAAAAAGATACCCAGCAATTAATCCTAATAATCCCAAAAGTGTTGTGGGAATATAAGGTGTAAAATTTATTTCGAGTATCATGGTTTGAATATTTAGATATATGTTACGAGTTACCACGCCTATAAATAATACGTTGGTTTCTTTGAACAAGTAAGAATTAAATACATTTTAATGAAAGTAAACATTTAAAGACAATTATTAAAAATAAAATTGGAAGATAAATTAATTGCTGCGCCTCACCTGTTTAAAAAATAATCCCCAAACTCTGTTATTTGTTTGTTTTCTGCTTCTATATATTTCTCAAAAATCTTTTCACCTACCTGCGTTTTCAATGCAGAAATACCCACATCTATTAACCGTAAACCAGATTGGGTAAGCAGTATATTATCAAATGCCAAACCACCAATATTTGATGGCCGTTTTAAATCGCGGTGAACAAACCCTGCGTGGTGCAATGCGCTTAATTCATCTTCAAATACATCAAGCCAGAGTTCCCGTATCTCTACTTCATAAGCACGGTAATCTATGGGGTGTATTCTTTCCATTACCAGCATTTCGGCCTCTATATTTTCATTAAATTCTAACCTTATAAATTTTGCCACCAAAGTATTTACACTGTTTGCAAACTGCATTTTTTCAGCTTCGGAACCAATGTCAGAACGTGTGTCGCCCACAAATAATTTACCCACTTCGGTATCGCTTAACACAATTACCGTATTGTTTGCACCTGCTGATAATTTGCGTGGATATTTCATGCTTATACTTTTTGATTGGTTTGGTTTCCCTGCCAAATAGCTAAAATATGATTTTTAAAATTGTAACTGTTTAATTCATTTTTACATTGCTGCATGCATTTGTAATACGCCATCTACGCTTCGGTAAAGCTGCTTTACTTCCCAAAGTACAAGAGTGCGACGCAACAGGCGATGCTATGAAATGCTTTAGCTTGGCCCATAAAAACATCCTCCATAATCAACTACAAACCACAAACTACAAACGATAAACCGCCTTTCCTTACCTTCGCGGCCATTATGAAATCGAGAACATTACAGAAAGACAGGGTGAACATTATTACGCTGGGTTGCAGCAAGAACCTTGTTGATAGTGAAGTGCTGAGCGGACAGTTGCGTGCCAACGAAATTGATGTGGTGCATGAGAATGGTAAACTGGATCATAACATTGTGGTGGTGAACACCTGTGGCTTTATTGATAAAGCAAAAGAAGAAAGCATTAACACGATCCTCGATCAGGTGGACCTGAAGAAAAAAGGCAAGCTGGATAAAGTATATGTTACAGGTTGTTTAAGTGAACGTTACCGCGGTGATCTTGAAGCGGAGATCCCCGAAGTGGATGCATGGTTTGGTACGCTGGAATTGCCGCTGATATTGAAACAGTTTGATGCAGATTATAAAAGTGAATTGCTTGGTGAGCGAATGTTGAGCACGCCCAAACATTATGCTTATTTAAAAATTAGTGAAGGCTGCAACAGAACCTGTGCGTTCTGTGCTATTCCGTTAATGCGTGGCAAACATGTGAGCCGCACGATGGAAAGCCTTGTTGAAGAAGCTGAAAGCCTTGTAAAGAAAGGCGTGAAGGAGATTATGCTGATTGCACAGGAGCTTACTTATTACGGCCTCGATTTGTATAAACAAAGAATGCTGGATGAATTGTTGCGCAGATTAAGTGATGTAAAAGGCTTGGAGTGGATCCGGTTGCATTATGCTTACCCGAATAAATTCCCCATGGAAGTTTTGGATGTAATGCGTGAACGCGAAAACATTTGCAACTATCTTGATATGCCTTTGCAGCATGCAAGCAACAATATGCTGAAAGCGATGAAGCGCCAGAGCACAAGGGAAGAAATGGAAGCGTTGATTGGAGCGATTCGCGAAAAAAATCCGGGTATTTGTTTGCGCACTACATTGATCGCTGGCTTCCCCGGCGAAACGCTTGAAGATGTGGAAGAGCTAAAAGATTTTTTAGTGCGTATGCGTTTTGATCGTGTGGGTATTTTCACCTACAGTCATGAAGAAGGCACAAGTGGTTACGAGTTGGTTGATGATGTTCCCGCAGCCGAAAAGCAGCGCCGCGCTGAAGAAATAATGGAAGTGCAGCAGGAGATCAGCTACGAAAAGAACCAGGAAAAAATTGGACAAACTTTTAAAGTGATCATTGATAAAAAAGAAGCGGGCCGCTGGCTTGGCCGCACCGAATTTGATAGTGTGGAAGTGGACAACGAAGTGGTAATTCACTCCTCAAAAAAATTAACGATTGGTGAGTTTGTAAATGTAAAAATTACTAAAGCTTACGATTATGATATAGAAGGGGAGGTGGTTTAGAGTTTGTAATTTTTCTTAATAAAAAATCCTGAGTAGCCGAAGGATGTCGCCAACATTTGTTATTAATTGAACTTTACTTGCGTCGCACTCTTTTACGTTCTGATTATATATTGAGCTTTTGCATCACTGTTTACAGGCAACTTGAAATTCGAAGCCATCGAGATTCAAGTTATAATGGAGTGCTGACTACAAACCACAAACTGTTTTCTTGTTTTCGAAATGTGAAAGATTGTTAATCGGTTGTATATACAAAGAAGATTCGTTATAAATTGCTCTCTGAAATTTTTATCCCTGCTAATACTTTTTCATGGAAGCTAATTGTACACTTGTATCATATACTCAAACTGGTTATTTCTCTAAGCTTGCAATTGATTACCTGCAACAGGACGAAAAATTACAGCCTTTCTATAAATACCCGGTATCATTAGACGGCATTAAGGCTTCCATTAAAGAAAGGCAACAATTTCCGCAGCAACGCGAAGTGCTTGTGCAGGAATTGAAAAAGCAATACGAAGGTTCAGAATTAACTGCAAAGCTTACCGTGAATATTGACCAGCTTTTGCAGCCCAATACTTTCACCGTTACTACAGCACACCAGCCCAATATTTTCACCGGCCCGCTTTATTTTATTTACAAAATACTGCATACCATAAAGCTTGCTGATACATTAAAGCAACAATTACCCGGATATGATTTCGTGCCAGTTTATTATATGGGCAGCGAAGATGCCGACCTTGATGAACTGGGCACCATCAATATCGATGGTGTAAAATATACCTGGCAAACAAAACAAACAGGCTCAGTAGGAAGGATGAAAGTGGACAATGCATTTATCAGTTTAATTGGTGCCATGCATGGCCAGTTGGGCGTGTTGCCTTATGGTAATGAAATTATTGATTTGTTTACGCAGGTTTATACAAAAGGCAAAACTATTCAGCAGGCAACATTAGAATTGATCAATCATTTGTTTGGAGCTTATGGTTTGGTGACGGTGATCCCTGACAATGCAAATTTGAAAAAATTGTTTCAGCCGGTTGTAGAAAAAGAATTGAAAGAAGCGTTTTCTCACAAAGCAGTGGGAGTAATTGTTTCAGAGCTTGAGAAGCATTATAAAGTACAAGCTGCTGGCAGGGAACTCAATTTGTTTTATTTGATTGAAGATAAACGGGAAAGAATAGAGCTTTCCGGTTTACAGTTTACAGTTGCCAGTTTGGGATTGAGTTTTTCTCTGGAAGGAATATTGAAAGAATTAAATGATCATCCTGAACGGTTTAGTGCGAATGTTATTCTGCGTGGCGCATTCCAGGAAACCATTTTGCCTAACATTGCCTTTATTGGCGGCGGCGGCGAACTCGCTTACTGGATTGAATTAAAAAGCGTATTTGAAGCCGTAAATATTCCTTATCCAATGCTTATTTTGCGTAACTCATTTTTAATTGCAGAAGAAAAGTGGAAGCAAAAGATTAATGCACTGGGTTTGTTACCGCAGGATTTCTTTTTATCAGAACATGAGTTAATGAAACTCATTGTAACTAAACAAAGCTCCAACCGATTTTCACTAAATGGAGAACTTAAAAAAGTGGAAGATTTATACGATGAAATGACTGTGTTGGCAAATAATGTTGATGCCACATTACACGATCATGTTGCTGCGCTGAAAGCTAAAGCTGTTAAACGTTTGCAGGAACTGGAAAAGAAAATGCTAAGGGCAGAGAAAAGAAAATTTGAAAATGAATTAAGCCAGGTTCGAAAAATAAAAACTGCATTATTTCCCGGTAACAGCTTACAGGAAAGGGTGGAAAATTTATCAGGTGTTTATGCGCAATATGGAAAGGAATTGATTGATTGCTTGCTGCAGCATTCACTAACATTAGAGCAGCAATTTGTAATACTCACTCTTTGATGAAATAATTTTTTTGTACCCAACTGCAGATCATGAATTGATCGTTCCTTGCGTCGCACTCTTGTACGTCAGGAACTTTTTTGAGCAATTGCGTATTACTCTTTGCCTATTGCCTTTTTGCCCCGTTGCTTGTTGTTAAGAACGTACAAGAGTGCGACGCAACAAAAGCTTAATAGATGTTCAAAACGCTTGGTTAAAAAATTGAATTATTCTTTAATAATAACCGCTTCAATGATCTTATCTAAGCCGGGGAAATTCTTTATTAAATAATCATTGCCTTTTGAATAAATGGAGTCTTGATATTTGAAAGTTATTTCATCTCCATACTGCGTGTTGAATTTTCTCAGGGCATCCATTCCAATGATTACTTTACCCACAGGAGGGAAGCCGGTAACACCCGAAAAGTTAAGCGTATCAAGCCTTTGGTTGTCTTTCATGTTAATGAATATTTGTGCCGATCTGTTATTCTTGCCGCCTGTTGCAAAAGAAACAATACTGTCTCGGTTGCTTTGCAAAACGGGTTCATCGGCAATAGTATGGTGGTCCCAAAAGAAGTTTAAAGCCTTATTATCGGTAATACCAAACTGAACGTATTTGACCGTGGCACGAAACGCCATATTGTTATTAAAGTAACCGGTTGTTAATAATTGAAACAGCCTGTCGGCAGCCAGTGGCGACCACTGCCTGTACACTTCAATTATAAAATCGCCCTGCGTTGTTTTGAATTGTGCTTTGAATATTTCAGGTGCATCAAGTT
>JANXWM010000072.1 GCA_025351145.1 Chitinophagaceae bacterium | reverse complement strand
TCTTGTTTAGAAGTTCTTTGAATTTGAATAATTTGATGATTGTGCCAGTTAATTTTCAAATCAGCACATCTTCAAATTATCAAATTGATATCAGCGGAAGTAGCTCATTTGGTAGAGCGATAGCCTTCCAAGCTATAGGTGGCGAGTTCGAGCCTCGTCTTCCGCTCTCTTTTAGTTTAGGCTAAGTGTTTTATGTTTGAGGGTTTAAAAATCGCAAACTAAAATTTCTCTAACTGGGGAGTATGCCATTGTAGCTCAGTGGTAGAGCACTTCCTTGGTAAGGAAGAGGTCGTGAGTTCGATTCTCATCAACGGCTCGTGAAAGCTCATTATGGTTCAGAAAGTATAAGAGTGCAACGCAAGAGGCAATGACAAGAAATACTTTCTTTGGGCTCAAAAAAAAGAAACTATGGTCAATAGACAGCAGTCTGTTGACTGCTTTATAACAAACAAATAAAAACGATAAAAATGGCTAAAGAGACCTTTAATAGGGAGAAACCTCACGTAAATGTTGGCACCATTGGCCACGTTGACCATGGTAAAACAACATTGACTGCAGCTATTACTGATATCCTGGCTAAGAAAGGTATGGGTAATGTTGCAAAGAAGTATGATGAAATTGATGGTGCCCCTGAAGAAAGAGAGCGTGGTATTACTATTAATACTGCCCATGTAGAGTATCAAACAGCAGCACGTCACTATGCTCACGTTGACTGTCCAGGTCACGCTGACTATGTAAAAAATATGATTACAGGTGCGGCCCAAATGGATGGTGCAATTCTTGTGGTAGCAGCAACCGATGGTCCTATGCCACAAACAAGAGAACATATCCTTCTTGCACGCCAGGTTGGTGTTCCAAGTATTGTAGTTTTCATGAACAAAGTTGACCTTGTTGACGATCCTGAATTGCTGGAACTTGTGGAAATGGAGATTCGTGAATTATTAACCAAGAATGGTTTTGATGGTGATAATACACCAATCATCCAGGGTTCTGCAACCGGTGCGTTAGCTGGTGAAGAAAAATGGGTAGCTAAGGTTAATGAATTGATGGATGCTGTTGACAGCTACATTCCATTGCCTCCCCGCCCTATTGATATGCCATTCCTTATGTCTGTAGAGGATGTATTCTCGATCACTGGTCGTGGTACAGTTGCAACAGGTCGTATAGAGCGTGGTATTATTAAAGTTGGTGAGAGCGTTGAGATTGTAGGTTTAATGGAAGCCCCGTTAACTTCTACCGTAACTGGTGTTGAAATGTTCAAGAAATTGCTTGACCGTGGTGAAGCTGGTGATAATGCGGGATTATTATTGCGTGGTATTGAAAAGAAAGATATCCGTCGTGGTATGGTAATTTGTAAACCAGGTTCTATTACACCGCACACTGACTTCAAATGTGAAGTTTATGTATTGAGCAAAGAAGAAGGTGGACGTCATACTCCATTCTTTAATAAATACCGTCCCCAGTTCTATTTCCGTACAACGGATGTAACAGGCGAAGTTGTTTTACCTGCAGGAACTGAAATGGTAATGCCTGGCGATAACATCGGCTTAACTGTTCAGTTGATTCAGCCAATTGCAATGGAGAAAGGTTTGAAATTCGCAATTCGTGAAGGTGGTCGTACAGTAGGTGCCGGTCAGGTTACTGAAATCTTGAAATAAAATGGTTGCAGGTAAGGCTCAAGGGTTTTACTTTAACCGCTTTGCAAATCAATAATCTTATATTTGCAACATATTACTAAAAGCTGTTCCGGATACCTTCGGGATAGCTTTTAGCTTTCTACGGGCATCGTACAACGGTTAGTATAGAGGTCTCCAAAACCTTCGATCTGGGTTCGAATCCTAGTGCCCGTGCTAATGAAATTTTGAAGAGTATAATTTTTATGCTCATTTCAAAACTCAAAATCTAAACAATGAATAAAGTATCAACTTATATCCGCGAAAGTTATCGTGAGCTGCTTGAGAAAGTAACCTGGCCAACATGGATGCAATTACAGCAATCAACTGCCATTGTACTGGTTTCCACTTTACTGATCATGCTGATGGTTTGGGTTATGGATTCGCTAAGCAACCAGTTATTACAATTGATTTATTCATTTTTTAAGTAGTTAAAGCATGGAAGAAGCAATTGTACAGCAGGGAGAATCTAAATGGTATGTGCTCCGTGTAGTAAGCGGTAAAGAACGCAAAGTAAAAGAATACCTCGATAAAGATATTGCCCGCAGCGGGTGGACAGATATTATTAAGCAGGTTTTTTTACCAATGGAAAAAGTTTATAAAGTGCAGAACGGTAAAAAAGTAATGCGTGAAAAAAACTATTTTCCAGGTTACGTAATGCTTGAAGTTGCTGATGGTAAACTGACCGATGACATTATTCATCATGTGAGTAATATTACTGACATCATGCATTTTCTTACCGATGGTAAAGGCTCGAAAGGAAATATTATCTGTTTGAGAAAAGCGGAAGTTAATAAGATGCTTGGTAAGGTTGATGAAATGAATGACCAGGGTGTAACTATGAACGAACCATTCATTGTAGGCGAAACCATCAAAATTATTGAAGGACCATTTAACGACTTTAATGGTGTTATTGAAGATGTGAACGATGAGAAGAAAAAATTAAAAGTTACTGTAAAAATATTTGGCCGCTCAACACCCGTTGAGTTGAATTATATGCAGGTTGAAAAGTTGGGATAATAAAAATGCACTCATAAAAAATCCGCAGTTAATATTTAGCTGCGGATTTTTTATTGCAATTAACGCTGGCAATTATTCTAAAAGCTTTTTCAGTTTATCAAGGCTTTGTTCCATAATTGGGCCAAGCATTTTATCATTTCCCATAGAACCAAAACGCTCCCAGGGATACCAGCTTATATGCTGTTCAAAGTACCATTGCACAGTTGTGATTTTATGAACCGTATCGTTGTACAATGTAAATGCACTTGTTTGCACACTTCCCTTTTCACTGGTCCACACAGTGTAAATAGAATCTTGTGTGCAGCGGGTAATATTCACTTTGCCTGTGCCTATTTTTATCTCCGTTTCCGGGCCTGCTGTTTTTGAGGTAATAAATTTTATCGTTGCGCTGTCAGCCCCGTCCATCCAGCGTTTCCAGTCAGCGGTATTGTTCAGATATTCATAAACAGTATCATGTGGCGCTCCAATATTTATGGCCCTCGATACCCTTACTGTAGATGGAAACAGCAGCCCAATGCCTGTAACCAGTAAAAACAAAATGATAAAACTGAGCACCGGTAATTTTAAATAACGCATAAATTTTTATTGTTGTTTTTTGAGCCGGGCAGAAGAATTGCTATGAAGCTTTTCTTGCATCGCACTCTTCAGGGTTTTGAGCTTTACTCAGCAGCTGGCTGCGAACTTTATTTTTAAAATTTTTTCCGCAGCCTGCAGCTCAAACTTGTTTCAAACGTACAAGTGTGCGACGCAAGGAACGATGAAGAATGATCTTCTGCCCGGCTCCAAAGTTTTATTCCCACTTAAATACTTTTATGGCGATGCCGTAAAGAATTACGCCCCAAATGAGCAGTGCACCAACATCCTGCCACACATCAATAAGGCTTGCGCCTTCAAAAGAAATCTGGCGCATGGCATCGTTGAAATGCGTTAACGGTAAAAGGTTGCAAAAGAACTGCAGCCATTTTGGAAACACGGTGATCGGGAAAAACGTTCCCGACAAAAGGAACTGCGGAAACGTAAACAAATTTGCAAACGGCGGTATGGTGCTTTCGTTTTTCGATACATTGCTTACAATAAAACCATAGCCCATAAAAACGATGAGGCCCAGCAAACTCAGCAGCATGATTTCGAAAAAAGTAGTAGCTCCATGCACCAGCGTAAAATCGAAAGCGAGTACACCTATACCGATAATTACAACAGACGCAATCATTTGAAATAACACGCGGCTGATGGCCTCGCCCAAAACAATGTATGTTCTTGTGATGGGTGTGGCGAAGAAGCGTTTTAATACCAGTTGCTGCCGCAGGTTAAAGAACAAAAATGCTACACCAAATACACCGGCACTTAGCAGCGAAAACCCTAATTGTCCGGGTAATATAAAATCTATTCTCCGGTAAATGCGGCCCGGTATCTTTTGAATGTTTGCATCAATGGAAGCAATGGTTAGGGCATTAGGAAACATCTTTGTGTTTATGCCACTGATCACTGAATTTAATATGGACTGCAGCAACTGAAGGTCTTCCGGCTTAACGGCCTCAGAACTTTTTAAACTGATGAGGTATGCAGGGTTTGCCGCACTATTTTTTTGAATATTTATGATCGCTGTAAGGTTGCCTTTTTCAAGATCTTCTTTAAGCAGGCTATCTGGTTGCTCAATAAAATGAAGGCCTTTTATTTGTTTAATAACCGCATAAACAGGATTGGTAGTATCGCTGTTTTTATCCATTGCCACATCAACAGAAAACCCGCCGCCATTGCCCATAAACCCAAATACAAGTATAAAAATTAACGGAAAACCAATACTGAAAATAACTGCTGAAGGGCTGCGGAAAGTTGCTTTAAGGCTTGCTCTTGTAATAGCCAGCATTGCTTTTACCTGACTGTATTCTGCTTCCATATTTTTTATTGATGCGCAAATCTATTTCATAAATCAACGGGCACAAAGACTAAGTTTTTTAAAATGGAATTTTATTAAAGAAGCAAACAGCCATGTGGGTTACTGGCTGTATTACTACTATCATTGCCTGTTGTTGCGAATTTGCTGCTTCGGCACGCAAATTCCTCACTTATGTGTTCGTAATTTTTTTGAATTTTTACAGCCTCAAGTCGCGTTCCTTTTTTATCCATCATGTGAGAAATCACATCAAAAACAAGGAATTTATGTGAAAAATCACATGGATTTATGTGAAAAATCACATGGATTTATGTGAAAAATCACATCAGATTATGTGAAAAATCACATTGTTTATTATTTGCGCGGTTTTTATTTTTACAAATCAATCAAATTTCCGAAAGGAGT
>JANXWM010000506.1 GCA_025351145.1 Chitinophagaceae bacterium | reverse complement strand
CGACAAACTTATAAATACAAATGGCTCGATGAATTTCTTGATTATCTTAATGAATTAAAGAAAACAAGAAAGCATTTGATCATTTGCGGCGATTACAATATTGCGCACAATGCAATTGATATACACGACCCCAAAGGCAACAAAAATTCATCGGGTTTTTTGCCCGAAGAAAGGGCATGGATGGATAAATTTTTGGCGAATGGATTTGTTGATACTTTTCGCGCCATTCATCCCCATGAACCCCATCAATACAGTTGGTGGAGCCAGCGTTTCCCCAGCGTGCGTTTGCAGAACAAAGGCTGGAGAATAGACTATATCTGCATTACAGAAGATTTAAAAGATAAACTTACCGATGCAAAAATTTATCCCGATGTAAAGCAAAGCGATCATTGCCCTATATATGCAGCGCTTAAAATGTAGTGATTAAATTCAATTTTTTTGAACCAGGCCATAAAACTTAATTCATCGTTCCTTGCGTCGCACTCTTGTACATTTATAACATATTTCAGCTTCGAAGGCGGAAAATATTAACCTGTAATTTTAATAACGTAAAATAAAAAACAATCCAATAATGATCATCTATAATATTACCATCCAGGTTAGCCGGGGTATTCATAATGAATGGCTGCAATGGCAGCTAAAGGAGCATATACCCCAAATAATGGCCACAAATTGTTTTTATAAGCACCGGGTGCTTATGCTCTTAGAGATCGATGATACAGAAGGCCCCACTTATGCCATACAGTTTTATGCAGAAAGCAAGGCTGATTATAACAGGTATATAGAGTTATACGCACCCGTGTTACGAAACAAGGCAGCGGATAAATGGGGCGAACAATTTGTAGCTTTTCGCACCTTAATGCAGGTTGTGCATTAAGTGTGGAAACATTTTAAAAACGGTTTTGCCTGTAATAAAAGAATGCTATATTGGTTTAAAAGCCGCTTCACCACTGCATTTCAGGTACTATTCGCTGAAAGCCTTTGCTATAAAGGGTTTCAGCGAAACAACGCTTTGGTTCGCTGGGATAAATAAACTCAAAATCTGCTGTAACCCTTTACCCATGCGGATTTTGCGCCATCTAAATTTCCCGTTCATCGAAAAAAAATTTTGCTGCTTAACAAAAGCGAATAAATTTGTTACAGTTAATAATCAAATAAAAATAATCATTATGAACAAAGCTGAATTGGTTGCCAAAATTGCTGAAGATGCAGGCATAACCAAAACCCAGGCTAATGCAACGCTGGATTCTTTTGTTGAAGCAGTTACAAAAACTTTAAAAGGTGGCGGCAAAGTTACCCTTGTTGGTTTTGGTACTTTCTCTGTTTCTAAACGTGCTGCACGTACGGGCCGTAACCCGCAAACAGGCGCTGCTATTAAAATTAAAGCAAAGAAAGTTGCCCGTTTTAAAGCCGGTAAAGAACTCAGTGCAAAAATGTAATTATTGCGCCTGCCTCAAAAAAAGCAGAAGAATAAACGTCTTCTGCTTTTTTATTATCCGGCATTTGAATAGTTTTTTGCATTTTTGCACACTTATTTAATTAATCAAATAAAAATTATCATGGGCAGAGGAGATAAAAAAACTAAAAAAGGTAAAATTTTTAAAGGCTCTTTCGGTAAAAGCCGCCTTTCAAGACCAGTAAAAGCTGTAGCTGTAAAAGCAGCAGAAAAAAAAGAAGCGTAGTTTTTTGTTGAATAGTTGAAAGGTTAAATGCTTAGTGCAAAGTATTGCGCTTCAATTCCTATCAACTATTCAACCAATCAACTGCTTTTTATGGAGCAAGTCTTTCAATAATCCAGTTATCCGAATTTTCTTTACGGTATTGTATCCTGTCGTGCAACCTGCTGCTTCTACCCTGCCAAAATTCAATCATCGAAGGTATTACCCTATAGCCACCCCAATGTGCGGGGCGTGGTATTTCGTCAGCGAATTGCTTACTATACAGTTTTATATTTTGCTCAAGTAAATCCCTGTTTTCAATTATCTTACTCTGTGGCGATGCCCAAGCACCAATCTGGCTGCCCATGGGGCGTAAATAAAAATAATCATCACTTTCTTCTGCACTCACTTTTTCTACTGTTCCTTCAATTCTAATTTGCCTTTCCAGCTCCTTCCAGAAAAATATTAAAGCTGCATGTGGATTGGCTTCCAGCTCCTGCCCTTTATGGCTGCTGTAGTTTGAAAAAAATACAAACCCCTTTTCGTCGTAATCTTTTAGCAAAACAATTCTGGCAGATGGCTTCCCATCGGGAGTTGCTGTGGCCAGCGTCATAGCATTTACTTCATCTATTCCGCTGTTAAGGGCTTCCTGCCACCATTTGGTAAACTGTGCAAAAGCATCGGCAGCTACATCTTCCCTGTTTAAAGATTCTAATTCGTAATCCCTTCTTATATCAGCTATTTCCTTTTTCATCAGTTTGACCAATATTTATAATTTGTTCCTTTTATTTTTTTAACCCGGCAATCGCTTTTCATGGCATCGGCTGTTGCGTCGCACTCTTGTACTGTAAATCTTTATTCGGCAATTAGCGCAGGTAAAAATTGTACGCTTTCCTGTGCAAAATTACAATGCTTAAGTTTCAAATGCTATAAACAAAAAAGCGGTTGTTTTATCAACCGCTTTTATAACAACCTGTTTAAATATTTTTACGAAAACCGAATGTGATGCTGAAGATGACCATTGATATACTGATAAAGTGCTTGCGACGCAAGGAACGATGCCATTTAACCAAATGCCGGTATTAAAAATTCTTTTATTCCTGGGTAACAAGCGTACCTACATTCATCCCCTCTACAACCTTTAAAAGATTGCCGGGTTTATTCATGTCGAACACAATAATGGGCAGGTTGTTTTCCATGCAAAGCGTAAAGGCAGTCATGTCCATTACCTTTAAATTGCGTGTTAAGCATTCCTGAAAACTGATCTTTTCAAACCTCGTTGCCGTGGGTTCTTTCTCCGGGTCTGCGGTATAAATGCCATCAACCCTTGTGCCTTTTAAAATTACTTCCGCTTTTATTTCAATGGCACGTAAAGAGCCCGCTGTATCGGTTGTAAAATAAGGGTTACCTGTGCCTGCCCCAAATATCACCACGCGGCCTTTTTCTAAGTGGCGCATGGCTTTGCGGCGTATATAAGGTTCGGCAATCTGCTCCATTTTAATGGCGCTTTGCAGGCGGGTAAATACGCCTACTTTTTCAAGCATAGCCTGTAATGCCATCCCGTTGATCATAGTGGCAAGCATACCCATATAATCTCCGTGGGCACGTTCAATACCGGTTTCGCTTTCGTTTAAACCACGGTAAATATTGCCACCGCCAATTACCAGCGCTACCTGTACGCCAACATCTGTAACTGTTTTTATTTCATTGGCATACTGCTCAATGATGATTGGATCGAAAGGGTCTGCAGTTTTAGAAGAAAGGGCCTCACCTGACAGTTTCAGTAAAATGCGCTTGTACTTTGGAAGCATAAAATTGTAGTGTGTTTTAGGAAATTACTGAGTGCAAATAACCGTAAAAATTTCGCAAGGGCAAAAGCTAATTAAGTTTAATAAAACTATTGATGATAATTCGCTCTGTACAGCACAGGAAAGAGCGGGATAAAATGCCAAACAAACTGTTTCTTTGCGCTACAACAATTGCTTTATGAAAAAAGAGCCAGTTTACTATGAGGATTACCTGCAGTTGAAACAGATATTGAACAGCCAGCACCCTGAAAGTTTTAAAGAAGGCTGCCAACCGGCACACGACGAAATGCTGTTCATTATTATTCACCAGGCTTATGAACTGTGGTTTAAACAAATACTTTTCGAAGTTGATTCTGCAGTAGCAGTAATGAAACAGCCAACTATAAACGATAATACGCCTGAGCTGCAAACCGTTGTACACCGCCTTTTAAGGGTGGTAACTATTTTAAAAGTTTTGGTTCACCAGATTGATATTATGGAAACCATGACACCCATGGATTTTCTCGATTTCCGCGACCTGCTGCGCCCTGCATCCGGCTTTCAAAGCTGGCAGTTTAAAACGCTGGAAGCGAAGCTGGGCCTGCAGTTTGAA
>JANXWM010000016.1 GCA_025351145.1 Chitinophagaceae bacterium | reverse complement strand
TTATGATAAAGATGGTGATCTTGATTGTTATTTATTAAATGAAAGTGACCGGCCCAACCAAAATATTGTTGACACTTCTAACCGCAGAAAATATGATGCACATTCCGGAGACAGGTTACTACGCAACGATTTGAATACAGTAGCCAAAAAATTTACAGATGTGTCTGCGGCAGCAGGTATTTATCAAAGCAGTCTTGGCTATGGGCTCGGGCTTGCAGTAGCAGATTTAAATAATGATGGCTGGGATGATATTTATGTGGGCAATGATTTTCATGAAAATGATTACTACTACGTAAACAATGGCGACGGGACATTTACAGAAAGCGGCGCAAAACATTTCGGGCATTACAGTCGCTTCAGTATGGGCCATGATATTGCAGATTACAACAATGATGGGCAACCCGATATCGTAACAGTAGACATGTTGCCGCCCGATGAAAAAACATTGAAAACTTATGGCAGCGATGAGAACCCCGATATTTATAATTTCAAACTCATCAGAAATGGTTACCAGTATCAGTATTCAAAGAATTGTTTACAAACAAATAATGGTAACGGTGAAGGCTTTAGTGATGTTGGGTTATTAAGTGGCATAGCTGCAACTGACTGGAGTTGGTGCCCGCTGTTTGCAGATTTTGATAATGATGGAAACAAAGATCTTTTTGTAACAAGTGGTATTGTTAAACGCACAACCGATCTTGATTATGTAAAATTTATTTCGAATGCTTACATACAAAGGCAATTGGATGCTTCTGCAGATCTTGACGATACAGCTTTATCAAAAATGCCCGACGGTGCTTCTCATTGTTTTCTCTTTAAAGGCAATGGTGATCTAAAGTTTGAAGATGTAAGCAAGCAATGGGGCACCGAGCAAAACAAAGGTTACTTTAATGGTGCTGCTTACGCAGACCTTGATAATGATGGCGATCTCGATCTTGTAGTAAACAGTATAAATGCGCCTGCTGTTATTTACCAAAATAATGCGCCAAAGAAAAATTATATTTCGCTTTCTTTTAAAGGAGATAGTTTAAACACATTCGGTATTGGAGCAAAAGCGTATTTGTTTGCAAATAACAAACTGCAATACCAGCAACTTATGCTTACACGGGGTTTTCAATCATCGTCAGAACCGCGTTTGCATTTTGGTATTGACAGTTTAAAAAATATTGACAGCTTACTACTTATCTGGCCAGATCAAAAATACCAGTTGATCAAAAATATTGGCGCAGATACATCGCTGGTTGTTTTGTATAAAAATGCATCCGGCACTTTTAATCACAACCTTTTCTTTCCTGCAAAGCAGCAGCAATTAGAAGACATCAGCAGCCAGGTGCAATGTAACTGGAAACACAAAGAAGATGATTTTCTCGATTTCAATGTGCAATATCTAATACCGCATGAAGAAAGCACCAGGGGCCCTAAAGTAACAGTAGCCGATGTAAACAAAGATGGGCTTGAAGACTTTTATGTATGCGGCGCAAAAGGCCAGCCTGGTGCATTAATGATGCAACAGCACGATGGAACATTCAGGCAAACAGATACTTCATTATTCAACCGCTTTGCATCCTGCGAAGATGTTGATGCTAGATTCTTCGACGCAAACAATGATGGCTTTCCTGATTTATTTGTTATCAGTGGCGGCAATGAGTATAAAGATGGCAATCCAAATCTCGTTGACAGGCTCTATATAAACGATGGCAAAGGAAATTTTGTATTTGCAGATAACGCAATGCCAGAACCGCTTACAAATAAGTCGTGCATTGCTGTTGCCGATGTTGATAAAGATGGCGACAGCGATCTTTTTATCGGCACACTCGCAAATGCAAATAAATATGGATTGCCGCAAACCTCATATCTGTATATCAACGATGGTAAAGCACATTTTAAAAAAACAGGAGAACCCGTTTGTTCTTTAAAAGATATTGGTATGGTTACTTCCGCTGCATCTGCTGACGTTAATAATGATTCATGGCCCGATCTTATAGTAACCGGCGAATGGATGCCTGTAAAAATTTTTCTCAATAACAAAGGAAAGTTCATAGAAAAAGATATTGACAGTTCAACTGGTTTATGGCAAACGATCTATGCCGCCGATGTAAATGGCGATGGATATACAGATTTGCTTGCAGGCAATTGGGGGCACAATACAAAACTGTGGGCAGGCAAAAATGGGCCGCTAAAATTGTATGTAAAAGATTTCGATAAAAATGGTTCACTCGATCATATCATGACTTATACAATTAACGGCGAAGAATATCCTTTCTATGCAAAAGATGAACTTGAACGCTCATTACCTGTTCTAAAAAAATATTATCTGCAGTACAGCGATGTGGCTGGCAAAACTGTTCAGTATATTTTTTTCGATCTCTTCAAAGATTATACTGAATTAAAAGCAGAAACATTAAGTTCATCCTGTTTTATCAATGATGGCAAAGGGAATTTTAAACGAATGGATTTACCAGATGAGCTGCAGCTTGCACCGGTTATGTCTTTTGTAAAAGATGGAAACGCATTTGTTGCTGCAGGAAATTTTTACGGAATTGTTCCTTACGAAGGCCGCTACGATGCAATGTTTCCAACTATTTTTTCATTCAATAAAAACGATCAGCAGTTTACAACAAATTCAATCATCTCAGCACTTCGCACAGAAGCAAGAGATACAAAATGGATAAAATTAGCAGATAGTATAAACGCTTTGATCATCGCAGGAAACAATGAGCCATTACATTTTTTAAAATCAGTGAAGTAAAATTTTTTTTGGACTAAGCTGTAACACTATAATCATCGTTCCTTGCGTCGCACTCTTCAACTGCTATAGCTTTATTGAGCAGTGCGAAATAAGCGAAGGCATGCCTTGTACTCTAAAATTTTATTCAACATTTACAGCGATCATGTTTAAACTTATATCAACATATTTTACTTTTTTTTCTGCTGTTGCTTTATTGGCCGCATGCAGTAAAAGTGGTGGCTCTCAGCCAACACCACCAACGCCACCGCCGCCCACATCATTTACTGCAAAGTCAACAACAGTAGATGGCAAAACAAATACAACCGCTTTATATAATGCAAAAACGCTTCCTGAAATAAAATTTTCTTTCAGTGCGCCAATAGATCATAATACCGTAAATACAAGTATAAGTTTTAAAACAAAAGCAGGAAACACAGTTACGTATAATGCATCGTACGAAAACAACGACAGCATTGTTATTATAAAGCCTGCCACAGCATTAAATTATATAAACGCCTATACAGTTAATGTTGCTACCTCTTTAAAATCACAAAGTGGCGGCCATTTAAAAACTGTCATTGCAGCAAACTTCATTACACAAATAGACAGCACAGATAAATTTCCAATAATCTCCGATAGTGCTTTACTCGATCTTGTTCAGCAACAAACTTTTAAATATTTCTGGGATTTTGGTCACCCCGTTTCCGGCATGGCAAGAGAAAGAAATACATCTGGTGATATCGTTACAACAGGAGGCACAGGCTTTGGCATTATGAGTATGATCGTTGCCACCAACCGCAACTTTATTTCAAGAACAGATGCGGTTACCCAGATTCAAAAGATTGTAAGCTTTTTAAAAAATAATTGCACAGCTTATCACGGCGCATTCGCACATTGGATCAATGGAAGCACCGGTGCAACAGTGCCTTTCAGCACCAACGATAATGGCGGCGATCTTGTTGAAACATCTTATTTAATGCAGGGTCTGCTTTGTGCACGCCAATATTTTAATGCTGCAACAAATACCGAAACAACCTTACGTAACGATATCAACACTTTATGGAATGCAGTAGAATGGAACTGGTATCGCCAGGGCGACCAGAATGTTTTGTACTGGCACTGGAGCGCCGATAAAGGATGGATAATGAACGTGCAGATAAAAGGCTGGAACGAAGCGCTTATTACTTATGCGTTGGCCGCTTCTTCAAACAATTATGCTGTTCCAAAAATTGTGTACGATAATGGTTGGGCGAGTAATGGAACCATGAAAAATGGCAATATTTATTATGGTACTACGCTTCCGTTGGGGCCAGCTTTTGGAGGGCCATTATTCTTTGCGCATTATTCTTTTCTCGGCATTAATCCGCACGATCTTACCGATGCTTACGCCAACTATTTTTCGCAGGATACAGCCCATGCACGAATCAATTATTTATACTGTATAAGCAACCCGAAAAACTTTAATGGATACAGCAATCTATGCTGGGGCTTAACCGCAAGCGATGATGATACTAAGGGTTACGATGCGCATTCACCAACAAATGATGATGGTGTAATTTCACCAACTGCAGCCATTGCTTCGTTGCCCTACACGCCAACAGAATCAATGAATGCGTTGAAATTTTTTTACTATAAACTCGGCGATAAATTATGGGGGCAATATGGTTTTAAAGATGCCTTCAATCTCACCAATATTTGGTTTGCAGATTCGTACCTTGCTATTGACCAGGGCCCGGAAATTGTGATGATAGAAAATTACCGGAGTGGGCTTTTATGGAATTTATTGATGAGTTGCCCCGAAGTAAAAACCGGCATGAAGAATTTAGGTTTTCAAAGCCCGAATTTGTAAAGAAAATTTTGTTTACGGGCTTTAGTATTTCATGGCATCGGCTGTTGTGTCACTCACTTCAGCGTTCTGAAAATTGCTGAGCAAAGATCAAAGCGTTCAAGAGTGCGACGCAACAGGCGATGCTATGAAAAGTAAAAGCCGGGTTCAAAAAAATTGTTTGTGTAAAAACCTGATATAAAAAATTATTTATGAGAACGATTTTGTTTTGCATTGCCGTATTACTGTTGCCATTGCTCTCATACGAGCAAAACAGTTCGCAACAAACCGAGGCTTATGTTTCAGACTTGCCAAAAAATCTAAGCGATGCCGCATTACTCGACAGCATCGAACACAGAACATTTGAATTCTTCTGGAGCGGTGCAGAACCCAACAGTGGCATGGCACCCGAACGTATTCACATGGATGGAGATTATCCAGATCACGATCCGCACATTATTGCTACAGGTGGCAGCGGGTTTGGTGTAATGGCCATTCTTGCAGGCATTGAAAGAAAATATATAACAAGGGAACAAGGAGTGCAACGTTTTGATAGGATCATTTCATTTTTAGAAAAAGCAGATCGCTTTCATGGCGCCTTTCCGCATTGGATTGACGGAGAAACGGGCCATGTAAAACCATTTGGCCAAAAAGATAATGGAGGCGATTTGGTTGAAACATCATTCTTATTTCAGGGACTGCTTTGTGCGCGGCAATATTTTAAAGATGGGAACAATGAAGAAAAGAAATTATCGGCACGTATTGATAAACTTTGGAAAGAAATAGAATATGATTGGTACCGTAACGGCGGTCAAAATGTTTTGTACTGGCATTGGAGCCCTAGCTATGGCTGGCAAATGAATTTTCCTGTGCATGGTTTTAATGAGTGTTTGATCTTTTATGTTTTAGGCGCTTCATCACCAACACATGGCGTTCCTGCAGAAGTTTATCACGAAGGCTGGGCACAAAATGGTGCTATCAACAAAACAACTTTTTACAAAAACGATACTTTGCATTTACGTTACCAGGGAGACCCGCCAAATGGAGCTTCACTATTCTGGGCGCATTATTCTTTTGTAGGTTTAGATCCGCATGGATTGAAAGATAAATATGCAGATTACTGGAAAGAGATGAGTGCATTAACAAGGATCAATTATCAATGGTGTGTTGATAATCCAAAACATTATAAAGGCTATAGTGATAGTAGCTGGGGATTAACAGCAAGCTATTCCATAAAATTTTATGCAGCACATGCACCCAATGATGAAAATGATCTAAGCGTAATTTCTCCAACGGCAGCCATATCTTCAATTGTATATACACCAAAGGAATCAATGGCTGCGATAAAGCATTGGTATACCAATGACAATTTGCGTAAAGTTATTTTAGGCAATTATGGTTTTTACGATGCATTTAGTGAAGATGCCAAATGGTG
>JANXWM010000015.1 GCA_025351145.1 Chitinophagaceae bacterium | reverse complement strand
TTTTTCGCTTGATGATGCGCAACAAATAAAACATATTGAAGCTACTACCAACCACGATGTAAAAGCGGTTGAATATTTTTTAAAACAGCAATTAGAAAAAGCAGGCGCTGTTGCTGCAAAAGAATGGATACACTTTGGCCTCACTTCGCAGGACATCAATAATACCAGCATCCCGCTTAGCTGGAAGCACTGCATGGAACATGAATATCTGCCTTCTGTGATGAACCTGCAGAATAATTTATACCAACTGGCTGCACAATGGAACGGTATTTCTATGCTCGCAAGAACACATGGCCAGCCTGCATCGCCAACAAAACTGGGCAAAGAGATCATGGTTTTTGTAGAGCGGCTTGATAACCAGGTACAGCTTTTTTCGCATGTTCCATACTCGGCAAAATTTGGCGGGGCTACGGGAAACTTTAATGCACATACTGCTGCCTTCCCCAAAAAAGACTGGATCAATTTAGCAAATGAATTTGTAGAAAATGTTTTGGGGTTACAGCGTCAGCAGTTTACTACACAGATTGAACATTACGATAATCTTGCCGCACATTTCGATTCAATTAAACGCATCAACAATATTTTGATTGACCTGTGCAGAGATGTGTGGACGTACATCAGCATGGATTATTTTAAACAAAGAACAAAGAAGGGCGAAGTAGGAAGCAGTGCCATGCCGCATAAAGTAAACCCGATTGATTTTGAAAATGCCGAAGGCAACTTTGGCATGGCAAACGCTTTGCTGGAGCATCTTTCAGGGAAATTACCTGTCAGCCGTTTGCAGAGAGATTTAACTGATTCAACTGTGTTGAGAAACCTTGGTGTTCCAATTGCACATACATTGGTTGCCATAAAATCACTTGAAAAAGGTTTAAGCAAATTAGTATTGAATGAAGCAAAACTGAAAGAAGACCTGGAGAATAACTGGGCGGTTGTGGCTGAGGCTATTCAAACCATTTTGAGGAGAGAAAATTATCCAAACCCTTATGAAGCATTGAAAGATTTAACACGCGGAAAAACTGCTATTACCAAAGCAGATATCCATTCTTTTATTGCAGGTTTAAAAGTAAGTACTGCCATAAAGAAAGAACTAAAAGCTATTACACCGCACAATTATACAGGAGTAAACCCGGTATTTTAAGATTGAATTAAGGCAAAGATTTTTATACACGCTTTAATAAAAATCTTTGCAACAATTCTTCTCCTTCAGGCTTTGTTCCATTTTTTGCAAAGCCACATTTAAGCAACACTCTTTGAGAGGCGATATTGGGCATTGATGTTATAGCATGCAGCTCATTGAAAAGATGCTGATTAAAATAATAATCTATTCCAGCCAAGGTTAATTCTGTTGCGTAACCCTTGCCCCATGCGGATGGAAGCAATGCATAGCCTATCTGTATTTTATCTTTTTCATCTTCAAAAGGCAGGGGAATAAGTGCGCATGAGCCAACAAAATTATTGGTGTTTTTTTCGTCAACAGACCAGCGGCCAAGGTGAGGATTGGCTGTACAATATTCAATATTCTGCTGCAGGAATTTATCTGCTTCGTCTTTATTCAAAGGCTTCCTGATATAACGAACCACTTCTTCATCTCCATTTAACAGGAAGAAATTTTCCGCATCATCATTGGTAAATTGGCGGACAATTAAGCGGGAAGTTTCGAAGATGAGCACCTATAATTTTTTCTTAGTTAGTTTTTCAATATCATCCAAATCCCTGTAGCGGCCTGCGGCTTTTTTTGCGGCGATTAAATGATTGAGGTGAAGGAACCTGATTTGTAATCCATTTTCATCAAAAATTTTTGATTGAGGAAAGGCTTCAATAAATTCTACGCCTTTTAGTTGTGTAAGTATTTCAATACAAACCGGGGGTCTTCCAAAAGTGAATACATCCGCTTCAGCAGAAAGAAATTTTTCTTCTGTCATATCAAAAACAGATAATCCAAAAATTTTAAATGCCTTTGTCAGCTTTGCATAATTTTCTTTTGTTTTATTTACCCAAATATCCATATCGCCTGTTGGCCTCCGGTAGCCATAAAGAATAACAGCATATCCTCCAACTACAATATATTCAACATAGTAATCATTTAAAGCCTGAATAAAATCCCTGAAATCATCATTAAAAATATCTGACATCAGTTGGCAAATTTTCTGCTTGAAAAATATGTCCTGTCTAGCCGGGGGGGATTTCCCCTTGAAAAACCATAGGCAATAGAAAGAAGAAAATAAGATTGTCTGAAACGCTCAGTATAAGGAACATCTGGCTGATAAACATTATCCATATCAGACTCTTCAAATGTCTGTATTTTAAATGCTGTTTTATCAAGTTTGTATTCTTCCATAATTAAAAGTACAAATTATGCAGTTTAGTTTGTTCATGATTGATTTCAAAGTACAAGAGTGCGATGCAACCAAAGTTTAATTCATATTCTCCAGCCCGGCTCAAACTTCTTCTTCCTATGAACCAATCAACCACAAACTACTTATGTATCTCGCTGGTAAAATGAAATTCTATATCTGGATTGTTATTGCGCTCGGTATTTAAGAACCATTCGCTTTGCGCAAGATAAACGGGATGCCCATCTTTATCTTCGGCAGAATTGGATTGCTTGAAACGCAGAAAATCCTGCAGCTTGCTTTCGTCTTTACTGGTAAGCCAGCAAGCCTTGTAAAACGGCAATGTGCGGAACTCGCATGCAGCACTGTATTCGTGCAGCAGGCGGTACTGAATTACCTCAAACTGCAGATCACCCACGCAACCAATGATCTTTTTATTGCCACCAAACTGCGTGAACAACTGCGCCACACCTTCATCTGTTAACTGGCGGATACCTTTCTCCAGTTGCTTTGTTTTCATCGGGTCTTTGTTCACCAGTTCTTTAAAAATCTCAGGTGAAAAAGATGGAATGCCGGTGAAATAAAAGTCTTCGCCTTCAGTCAATGTATCGCCTATTTTAAAGTTGCCGGTATCGAACAAACCCACCACGTCGCCGGGGTAGGCATCTTCAATTACATCTTTGCTGCGGGCAAGAAATGAGTACGGATTGCTGAAACGCAAATCCCTGTTCAGCCGCACATGATGAAAGTATTTATTGCGTTCAAACCTGCCGCTGCAAACACGCAGAAACGCAATACGGTCACGGTGTTTGGGGTCGAGGTTGGCATGAATTTTAAAAATAAAACCACTGAATTTTTCATCGCTTACATCTACTGTTTTAGCACTTGTTTCACGGCTGCGCGGCACAGGTGCAATCTTAATAAATGTATCAAGCAATTCCTTTACACCAAAGTTATTAATGGCGCTTCCAAAGAAAACAGGAGCCACTTTTCCGTTGAGATAATCTTCTTCATTCAGCACGCCGTAAACGCCATCAATCAGCTCCACATCTTCCCGTAATTGCTCCGCATCTTTTTCTCCAATTTTTGCGTCGAGTTTGGCATCGCTTAAATTTTCAATCGCTACACTGTCTTCTTCATTTGCTTTGGTATTGGCGGTAAAAAGCAGCAGACTTTTATCGTGCAAATTATAGACACCTTTAAAATCTTTGCCGCTATTAATCGGCCAGGTCATCGGGTGCAACTGTAGTTTTAATTCGTTTTCTATTTCTTCCAGAAGGTCGAACCGGTTTTTGCCATCGCGGTCCATTTTATTGATAAAAACAATTACGGGTGTATCACGCATACGGCAAACTTCCATCAGGCGGCGGGTTTGGTCTTCCACACCATTCACGCTATCTATTACCAGCACAACGCTGTCAACCGCCGTTAAAGTTCTGTACGTATCTTCCGCAAAGTCTTTGTGGCCGGGCGTATCCAGCAGGTTGATGAGCATGCCTGCATATTCAAAAGTCATAACACTGGTAGCCACCGAAATACCACGCTGCCGTTCGATTTCCATGAAATCGCTGGTAGCAAATTTTTTAATTTTATTGCTCTTCACCGCCCCGGCAGTTTGAATAGCACCGCCAAACAAAAGAAACTTTTCTGTTAACGTTGTTTTACCCGCATCG
>JANXWM010000769.1 GCA_025351145.1 Chitinophagaceae bacterium | reverse complement strand
GGATTATTTCTGTCAGAATAACCTGCTCCTAATTCGCCTGCATACGTACTACCGTCTTTTTGATATACCGGAATGGTAGGCGCTAATGTAACTGCCAGAAATGTGGTAGAAGCACCGCCCAAATCCCTTGCTGTGAGAGTTTCATCGGAATTGGCCACCCGTAAATTTAGGCCGAAAGTAACCTTGTCATTAAAGGAACGGGTAATGGCGTTTATGCTTCCACTCAAACGCTTGTAGCCTGTAAATCTCAACATTCCTGTATTTTTAAGGTAGCCGATATTCATTTCTAATGATGAATTTTTATTACCCGCAGAAACAGTTAAACTTGTGTTGGTTACCAAACCCTTTTTATACATTACATTTTGCCAGTCGGTATTACCCGCAGGCGTATTTAGATCCCCGCCTACAAATGGTTTTACTGTTACACCGTTCAAAACCGGCTTATCAAAGTCATTATTCCAGTCAAATCCGTAAATGTCACCATAACCGCCTGTGGGGTCCTGGCGGTCGTTTACGGAAGCCTGCCACAAAGCCTTACCCCTGTCTAATGAGTTCAGCATTTTAAACCTCATTGATTTTTCTGACTGAGATGCAATGCTGCTGTTTAATTCAAAATTGACTTTACCATTCGTATTGCCTCCACTTTTTGTAGTAACAATTATAACCCCGTTGGATGCCCTTGCACCATAGATAGATTCCGCAGACGCATCTTTTAAAACCTGTACCGAAGCAATACTTGCAGGGTCCATATTTTGAAATACTTCGGGCCTTGTTGTGGCTATCCCGTCTATAATGTATAGTGGATCGTTGTTGCCAAGCGTATTGGCACCCCGTATCAATATCCTGCTATTGGAGCCGTTTGGCGAACCATCTTTTTCAATGTATAAACCGGCAACGCGGCCCTGTAAAGCCTGCATAGTATTTCCCGAACTGTTGTTTTTTACCGGGGCCATATCCACTACTGCAACCGCGCCGGTTAAATCCTGCTTTCTTTGAGTGGTATAACCGGTAACCACGATCTGGTTAAGGTCGTTTGCAGCAGCTTCCAGTTCCACATCAAGGCTGCCTGAAGCATTTGTAATTTTTACGCTTGCGGGCTTCATACCTACAAATGAAAATTGAAGCACATCGCCAATATCGGCATTCAGCGCAAACATACCTGCACTGTCTGTAGCGATTTTGTCTTTTTTAGACTGGATCGTTACACCCGCTAAGGGCATGCGGGAACTTTTATCAACGACTGTACCAGTCACTTTTTTTTGCTGAGCAAATACTGCCAGTGATAGAAAAACAGCAGCAGTAATCATTAGCATCTTTCGCATAAGATTAATTTTAATTTGGTTTTAGAAATTGTTGCTTTAGTTATGGTTTGTAATTTTTTAATATCAATGTGGTTACAGTTTTTTTGCAAAATTTAATTTTGTTCATACGCCTTTTTTATAGTTTATAATTGTTGTTTTAAATCTATTATTAACCCAGCCAGGTTGCTGCTATTGATCTTCCGTTGCGTTGCACTCTTGTACTTTTGTTACTTTATTGAACAATGTGCAACAGGCTTTAAACGTAGTACCATCCTGTATTTCCTGGCCGCCTTACCAACATAGTTCCGCTTCAATCGCCGCTTCGGTAAAAGCTGCATTACTTCTTTACTGTACAAGAGTGCGACGCAAGGAACGCTTCATAGTATTACCGTTGCCTGGTTCAAAATCGTTGTATTCATTTCTTAATATATTTAATGCAGCATCATTGTTGTTTCAATTTGCTCTAATGACTGGCCTTTTGTTTCGGGCATTATTTTCCAAACAAAAAGCAGTTGCAAAACCATCATTACGGCGAAGAATAAAAACGTGGTTCCGCCGCCCAATTTTTCGGTAAGCGTTGGAAAAATAAATGCGATGGTTGCGGCCATAATCCAGTGAGTAACACTGCCCAGCGTTTGCCCTTTTGCACGAACCTGATTGGGGAAAATTTCTGAAATAAAAACCCATATAACCGCACCCTGCGAAAAGGCAAAGAATGCCATAAAAAGCAATAGGGAAATGATGATGGTATAACCGCCAAAATCTTCTCTAAAAAATGCCCATGAAACAAGGCTTAAAGAAAGTATTAACCCAAATGAACCGATGAACATTAACGTGCGGCGGCCTACCTTATCGATAAACCTGATGGCGAGGAGCGTGAAAACAAAATTGACCAAACCTATGCCCGCGGTTGAGAGTAATGAAGAGCTTTCGCCAAGGCCGGTCATTTCGAAAATGCGTGGTGCATAATAGATGATGGCGTTGATGCCCGATACCTGGTTGAAGATGGCAAAGAACACCGCCAGCATGATGGGGAAATTATATTTCTTTTGAAACAGCCGTTCTTTTACATGCTTTTCTGCATTGTGCTCGTGACCCGCCATGATAGCTGCAAAATCCTGTTCGTAAGTATTGGGATTAATGATTTGCAATGTTTTTTTTGCTGTTTCAAAATCACCTTTTTTAAGGATGAGCCAGCGCGGGGTTTCTGGAACCAGCCTTATAAGAATAAGGAAAGCAATGGATGGGAAAGCCTGTACGCCCAGCATACACCGCCAGGAAGTTTCGGTTGATGCACCAATGAGATAATTGGAGAAATAAGAAATGAGGATGCCGAACACTACATTAAACTGGAAGAGTGCTACGAGCCTGCCACGTGAATCTGCTGGTGAAATTTCTGATATATATATAGGTGCTGTTACCGATGATGCACCTACGCCCAGCCCACCTAAAAAACGGAAGAATAGAAATAAGTACCAACTTTGTGAAAGTGCCGTGCCCACAGATGCCACTAAATAAAATATAGCGACAAAGAATAAAGTTTGTTTTCGGCCAATTGCATCGGAGGGGATGCTGCCAAACATGGCGCCAATAATGGTACCTATTAATGCAATGGAAATGGTTAAGCCATGCTGAAAAGAATTGAGTTGCCAGTATTGCTGTATTGACTTTTCGGCACCTGAGATAACAGCAGTATCGAAGCCAAACAAGAAGCCACCCAATGCAACAGTAAGCGACCAGAGAATTACTTTTCTTTTGTTCATATAGCAGGCGTTTGAGATGGAAAAGTAGATTTAACTTTGAAAAAACGCTTTCGATATAGTGACAAAAACTTCTAAATCTGTACATGCCGGTAAATTATTTTTTCAGGCTGATAATCAAATGTTTGTAAGAGAAAAGAAAACTGATTAAGCTGCAGGCTTTTGAATTTGTATCATACAATTTCAATCCTGTTTCATCTTGCTTGATACAGGATAAAATAATTTTAGCATAAGCCTTGCTGAATTGATTCTTTGTAGCTTTAGTAAGAGTATCTTTAAAGAATTGCCATCATTTATTTAGCGCTTGTTTATGAAAAAAGCATCTTCTTATTACGGGTTTTGCAGAACTTTTGCTTTGGTGTTTTCGCTATGGCTTTTATTATTTTCCCTATCCTGTAACAGTGAAAAAAAAGAGAAAAATTTTCGGGTAGGTTTTTCACAATGCCAGGGTACAGATGAATGGAGAAAAACGATGCTGGCAGAAATGAAAAGAGAACTTGCCTTTCATGACAATGTTGAGTTTATATACCGGGATGCAGAGGCCGACAGTAAAAAGCAACTGGAGCAAATAGACGAACTGGTAAACCTGAATATTGACCTTTTAATTGTATCGCCTAATGAAATCCAGCCCTTATCTTCCAGTATTGAAAAAATATTCGACTCCGGCATACCTGTGGTTTTAGTAGACAGGGGAATCAATTCAAAAAAATATACCGCTTTTATAGGAGCCTCCAATTTTGAAGTGGGTCAAAATGCAGGCAGGTATGCTGTATCAATATTAAAGGGAAAAGGTAATGTAATTGAAGTGATGGGTCTATCTGATGCATCACCTTTTATAGACAGGCATAAAGGATTTATGGATATAATTTCCCAGCAACCGGGTATCAATTACCTGGAAAAACTGGAAGACCACACTGTAGGTTATCAAAAAAAATTAGCCAACACCTTACTAACTGAAAAGAACATTGACCTGATTTTTGCCCAGAGTGATTACATTGCTTTAGACGTGTACAAAATATGCAAACAAACAGGCGTTGATAAAAAAATAAAGATTATAGGTGTTGATGGCCTTCCGCTGGATAGTTTAGGAATGGGTATGGTAGCTAATAAGTTTCTTGCCGCCACTGTATTGTATCCAACAGGCGGGCAGGAAGCCATTATAACTGCGCTGAAAATATTAGAACATAAACCTTATAATAAAGAAAATCTGTTAGCCACAAGCATTATTGATTCCACGAATGTAAGGATCATGAGACTTCAAAACGATAAGTTATCAGCACTTCAAAACGATATTGACAGAAGCCAGAAAAAAATCGAAAACCAGGCGATTATTACAAATAACCAAACCAATATTATTTATGCTATTTCTATATCGCTTGCATTAGCATTGATTTTGGGTTCCATATTATTTTATTATTTAAGGGAAAACAAAAAAATAAATGCAAGGCTGGCGTTGCAAAATGAAGAAATATTAAATCAGCGTGACCAGTTGATTATACTTGGTAACAAAGCAAAGGAAGCTTCTGAAGCTAAAATAAATTTCTTTACCAATATTTCTCATGAATTCAGGACACCGCTTACATTAATTCTCGGGCCACTTGAAGAGTTATTGAATAACCCGAAACTCCATTATACAACTAAACAATATCTTGAATTAATTCAAAAAAATACCATCAGGCTTTTAAGGTTAATCAACGAGTTGATAGATTTCAGGAAGATTGAAGTAAACAAAATGCAGCTTAAGGCTTCTGAAAATGATCTGGTATCTTTTACGAATGAAATTACAGGGACGTTCAATGGTTTAGCAAAAAAAAGGAATATTGATTTGCGGCTACTTACAAAAGAACAAAGTATCCTGGTTTGGTTCGATGCACTCATGCTCGACAAAGTAATATTCAACCTGCTTTCCAACGCTTTTAAATTCACCAATGATAATGGCTTTATTCATATTACACTTGAAAAAAGCAGTGCGGATGAAATAGCCATCATCAAAGTAGAAGATAATGGTATTGGCATGTCGCAGGAAGTTGCCGAACATGCATTTGAATTATTTTACCAGGCAAATATTACCAACCAGCAGGGTAGCGGCCTCGGGCTTTCGCTTTCAAAAGAACTGATCAGCCTTCACCACGGTTCACTTACCGTTACCAGTAAACAATACAAGGGAACCTGCTTCGAAATAAGATTGCCTTTAGGTATAAAGCATCTGGAAGAAAATGAAAGGATCAAAGAAAAATCATCAGAAGAAGTAATGTATTATGATGAAAGGATTTATTCAACAGAACTTGATAAAACAAATCTGTTAATTGAAGAGAACACAGCCACAGGAATTGTTACAGACCTTTCTGTTCTTATTATAGAAGACAATCCTGACCTTCGGAATTTTCTTGCAGACAGGCTTCGCACAGGCTACGAAGTATTGCAGGCAGAAAATGGCATAACCGCACTGCAGCAGGCTTTTGATAATGTACCCGATCTTATTATTTCTGATGTAATACTTCCCGGAAAAGATGGCATTACCATTACCAATACTTTAAAAAATGATATACGAACATCACATATCCCGATCATTTTACTGACAGCAAAAATTGAAGTGGAGGAACAGATAGAAGGAATGAAAAATATGGCCGATGCATATATATTAAAACCGTTTAACCTGCAGCTTTTAGAAGAAACGATTAAAAGTGTAATGAAAAACCGGGAGTTATTGCGGGGGCATTACACAAGTGAAATTGCAGCGGAAACAAAATCACAAAACCCCAGGAAATTAGACAGGAAATTTATCAGCGAATTTACATCCATCATCGAAAGCAATATAGGGAATGAGCATTTCACTATCGACGATATTTGCAATACCATCGGCGTATCCCGTGTGCAGTTGTACCGCAAAGTAAAAGCCCTGCTCGGTTACAACATAAACGATTTTATCCTCAATACACGTTTGCAAAAAGCCAAACACTATTTAAACGAAGGCACCTTATCCATCTCAGAAATTGCATATAAAGTAGGCTTTGCCTCGCCTGCATATTTTTCTACAGTATTCAAATCAAAATGCGGAATGACGCCAAAAGAATACAAGGAAAAATAAATTGATAACCCTTTAACCCAAATTTTGCCATAGAGATTTTTTTTTTGACCCAACAGCGGTTCTTTCAGCACCGTCCCTTGCGTCGCACACT
>JANXWM010000489.1 GCA_025351145.1 Chitinophagaceae bacterium | reverse complement strand
AGCAAAGTTATCATCCGTTGGCAAAGTTTGCATTGTTGTTTAGCATGTGCGGGGCGGGTATTATTTTAAGTTCTTTAATTGCAGGCTTAATTGGCAGCACTGTTTTGCACGTGGATATTAAGGACCTTGCCACTGAGTTAATGAAACCGCAGAATGTGCCGTTATCGAGAACTGTACAGGTTATCACCAGCTTTTTAATTATGGCCATGCCTGCACTCGCCATAGGGAAATTAACCGGCCAAGATCCTTTGAAGCAACTGGGTTTCAGGGCACACGGCAATGGTTTTCAACTGGCTGTAGTGGTGCTGATGGTATTTACAGGATTTATCATCAGCGGTGCATTGGGCGAACTCAATAAAATGATCCCCATCCCTCAAACCGCGGTTGACTATTTTAAAAAAGCAGAAGATAATTACAATGAACAGGTAATGAGCATCGGCAGCATGAAGAGCGGCCTCGATTTTTTTTATGCCCTCATCGTACTGGCATTAGTTCCCGCCATTTTTGAAGAAATGCTTTTTCGCGGCTCGCTGCAGCAGATCATTGTATCGGGAACACGCAATGCGTTTTTAGGTATCCTCATTACAAGTATTATTTTCAGCGCCATACATTTATCGTACTACGGTTTTTTGCCCAGGCTTTTTTTAGGAATGATGCTTGGCTACCTGTTTTATTACAGCAAAAATATATGGATGAGCATAGCTGCGCATTTTCTTAATAACGCCTATACGCTGGCCGCTATGTATTCGCTCAGCCGTGCTGGCAAACTATCTCCTCAATCAATGGCAGATGACACATACCCTTTGTACTATGGATTAATTGGCGCTGTGGCATTATATTTTTTATTCATTTTTTATAAAAAAGAAAGCGATAAAATTTTGAGTAAACATGCATTGGCAAACGAAATAAATGAACCGCAAATATGAACGGATGGTATAAACTCTACATAACCCGCAACTATGCCGAGGCAAGCATAATACAGGGAATGCTCGAAGAAAACAATATTGAAGTAGTGGTAATGAACAAGCTTGATAGCAGTTACCTGGTATTTGGGTACATTGAATTGTATGTGCCACCACATTTAAAAGATATAGCAAAAGAGCTGCTGAACAAGGCTTTGATGAATTAAGAAGGTGAGTGATCAGCGGTGAGTTGCGGGTAAGCGTATGTATAATTTTATTTACCAAACTGAGGAATTACTATTGACCGTTCCTTGCGTCGGTGTATGTGTAGTCAGAACACAACCAAAAAAATATAAAAAAAGTTGCATACATATTATTATTTTGTATGCAACTTTTAAAGTTATATAACCCGTAGCTTATATTTTTCTGTAAAATATCGTTCTTCCACTTCATCAATATTCAAGCTGAATATTTTACTTATTTCCTGTTTTGAATAATCTAAATTATCAGTAAGCATTTTTATCATCCTATCAATAAGGGTAGGTTTTTCTTTTGGTATATCAATCGGTTCTTTTTTCTTCCATCCCCTTGTATTGAATTGAGACCATAAGTATCTACATCTATTATAGTTTACCAGTTTATTTTTTTGCGATCTGTAAAGAATAGCCTGCATTGATATTTTCCATATCCTTTTTAAGTCTGCTAATTTTTCAATAGATATTTTATCTGTCAAATCATATTGACATTCGCTTAAAGGCATTAAAAATTCAGAAGCAAACGCAAATGCTTCATCTTCTTCGTTTCTTGCAAAAATGGGCATACCATTTATATGTAAAATAACATGCCCTAATTCATGTGCTAATGTGAATCTTTGCCTATCACCTGAACCGGATTTATTTAAAAATATAATAGGGTGCCCTGTATCAGTAACAATTGTTCTGCCATCAATTTTATCAGTTTCAAAATCAACCTGAACTATTATTATCCCGTTATCTTCTATAATCTTCGATAAGTTATCTATTGAACCTTTAGGTATGTTCCAGTAACTTCTTAAATATCTTGCCACCTTTTCAGGAGAATCGTATTGATCGGTAATTACAGGAACATTGTTTGTTACATCCAAAGATTTAAGCATTTCTTCTGCGTTAAACTTATAGATGTTCATTATTGCTTCTGCCTTTAATTTGGTCTTTTGGTCTATTGTTACTGTTTTCCTGTAATGAGTATCAGTCGTGGCAATTTGATTTGTGAGATAAAAAAAATCTTTAGGGTAATTTAATATACTGCATAGCTTTTCCAAATTTTCCTCTTTTACCCCAATATCATCCCTTTCCATTCTGCTAAGATTACCTTGTGGAATAGCCATCATATCAGCAAGCTCTGTCTGGGTATAACCACGAGATTCACGAGCAAGCTGAATCATTCTATGGTTTAATTTATTCATTGGTTTTTAGTTTTCTTTATTTTGATTTGAACTTCTTCTTTTAGACTTAATGGGTCTGCTTTTTTAGCTGTCAATGAAATTGCGTTTTCTGAAATATCAGTAAAATCAATATGCCATTCAATAGAATCATTAAGCCTGCAAACTACTATGTGCCTTTTATATTCTGCCCAAGTAGTGTCCATTTCATAGCCTAAATCAATAAAAGTTGTAGAACTAACATCTGGGAACAATGTTAGTTGTTGCGATAAGATAGAATCGTTTCTGTTTGTTTTTGCATTTGAACATTTGTTATCCTTATTAACCTTTTTGATACGCCCTACAAGTTTTTTATTGAATATAATCTGAATTGATTGATATTTTAAGCTGATATGAACATCTGAAACATTGGCAAAATGTTTTTTTGATTTTTCTATTGCAATACTATGTAACAAAGAACATTTTGCTCGTTTATTTACTGATTCCGGTATTATAGAAAGTGCTTTATTTAAATCTTCAAGGGATTCAATCATAATAGCTTTTACTACTGCTAAGTGAGGAGCTAAAATATCTTTAGCCTGTTCCTCGGTTATTAATTCTATCATGGCAGTAAAGGTAAAAGTATTTTCTTGGTTATTTGCAAATTTATTTGAAATTATACAAAAATATATTTGCAAATAGTTTTGTAAATATACAAATTGTTATACATTTGTTCTGTAAATAACATTTATGGAAAAGTTCACACTTCAACAATTCAGAGCCGCTTATCCCAATGATGATGCTTGCTTAGATAAAATATTTCAGCTACGTTATAACAATTTAGTTTGTCCAAAATGTGAAGGTGTAAAACCATTTACCCGTGTAAAAAATCGCAGGTCTTACCAATGCCCCGGCTGTGGTTTTCAGTTATACCCAACAGAGGGAACAGTATTTGAAAAAACAACAACACCTCTTAGCTTATGGTTTGCTGCTATATATCTTCAAACAACTACAAGAAACGGCGTTTCTGCAAAAGAATTTGAAAGGCAGTTTGATATTTGTTATAAAACTGCTTTGAGAATGGCTCACCAAATAAAAAAATTGATGGCTAATAAAACTTATGAACCATTGACCGGAATAGTAGAAATTGATGAAACGTATGTGGGTGGAAAGATGAAAAACAAACACAAATCAGTTAGAAAGGCTGCACACGATAAGGGCACAAGTCATACAGATAATAAAATTGGTGTAATGGGTTTTGTTTCCCGTGGTGGTGATATTAAAATGGAAGTGATGAACGATTTAAAGACCTTTAAAGAGCGTTTAAAATTGAATGTAAACAAAGATGCCATTGTAATTACAGATAGCCATAATTCATACACTGGCTTAAATAAGACTTATAAGCAGCACGAAGTTGTAAACCATACAGAAGGCGAATATGTAAGGGATATTTACCACACAAATACAGTTGAAGGTTTGTGGTCTCAATTAAAAAGAACGATCAAAGGAACACACATACAGGTATCACAGAAACATTTACAGAAGTACGTTGATGAAGTGGCTTTTAGGTATCTGCACAGAAAGGAACAGGACACTATGTTTGAGACGGTTTTAAGCCACGTTGTTTAGGCGTGGCTGCTTTCTTTATTACCTGTTCAAACAATGCAGTACCATTAGGATTTAATTCTTTTCCTTTAAGCAATTTTTCAAAATTCTTAGTCAATTCAGCCATTGACTTTATTTTCTTTTTTTTCTTAGCCATGCAGTAAAGTTATTAAAAAAGCATCTCTTTTTGAGATGCTTGTACTTGTATATATTGAATACATACTGTAATCAATATAAAGAGGTAAAGAACTTTTTTAAATCAGGATCGGAAATAAAATCATTTGCCGTCTCAATTTGTTTTACTAATAGCGGTTCATCAATCGGCTTTTTAATCATGGTATTATAATCAATTTCATACTTGCCAATATAATTTTTCTTATACTGGTTTGTAAGCTGTGATAAGTAATTATACAGCAAAGGGAAAATTTTATTATCTTCTTCAAATAATTTTTCAATTACCAGATTATTCTTTTCCTTATTTTTTATGAAGTACCCTAAAAATCCAATTAGATAATAAGGAATCGGGGTTCTTTGATCAGTGCTTCTTTCTGCACGATCTCTTTCAGCTTTCAAATATATTAACCAAAGACGTATGATATTATCGAAACTAAGAAAATGGTTTATTTTAAGTGAATATTCGCTGTATATCTCGCTACGTTCTTTTAGAACTGCATCTTTTTTTGTATAAGCATAGAAACCGTCTTTCACAAAAGCTAAATAAACCTGGAGCAACCTTTCTAAAGGAATAAATAAATCAGATAGACTTTTTAATTCCACGCCAATTTTAGCAGAAAATTTATTTGCCTCTTTAAAAAGTCGGTTTGTTTCTGCATCTGATGAATGTTCAGAAATAAAAGTATTTTTATCACTTGGTTTAACTAAAAGCAAAAATCCTCTTTCTTTCAACCCCTTTTGAATGTTGGCAAATAATTCATTTTTTGCTCCAAAAGCATTCTCATTAATTGAATTTTGTTTGTTAGTATATTTTACAATGTCTCTATAAAATGTAGGTTTTATATCTTCAAACAAGAGTATTTTAACCATTACGAATACTTGGCTAAATTCATCTGAAATTTGCTGATCTGTATAAGTTGAAAGCACTTCATAAATTGAACTTACAGTTTGAC
>JANXWM010000709.1 GCA_025351145.1 Chitinophagaceae bacterium | reverse complement strand
GCTCCCCCTTGGTATAATTACATCCACCAAACCAACAGCCTGCAACAGTGCAGTGGCAGCTTCGCGTGTTGGTGGTAAAAGTTCAATACAATCTTCAGTTATAAGCTGTTGCTTTAAAACCGATTTTATCAATTGTACAATGGCTTTGTTAGAAAATGCTGCATCGCTGCCGCCCTTTAAAATACAGGCGTTGCCCGATTTTATGCATAGGCTAAATACATCGAAAGTAACGTTGGGCCTTGATTCGTAAATGATGCCGATAACACCAAGCGGCACAGTAATTTTACTGATGTGCATGCCATTGGGCATGGTGCGTTCTTCTAATATTTTCCCCAATGGTGAAGGCAGGCTGGCTACATTATTTATTTCTGCGACAATATCTTTAATGCGTTGTTCAGTAAGTTTTAGCCTGTCGTACCTTGGGTCATCAACGGACATTCTGTCTAAATCTTTTTGGTTTTCTTTTAAAATTTCATCGCTGTTATTAATAAGCGTTTTTGCTAAGCTGATTAATAATTCATTCACCTGTTGCGTGGTCAACTGCACAAGGCTCCGGCTGGCTTTTTGAACGGCTTTAAAATTTTCTGTTAGTGAATTATTGCTGGTAATCATTTTAATTGCGTATCGTTTAAAAACAAATAATCGTAATGTATAAATGCTTTCTCATTTTTTTTCTTCATCAACTCTTTGGCTTTATCTGAGTTGTATTGCGCTTTGCCAATGCCAATGGAATTGCCCTCGCTGGTGGCGATTTTTATAATGTCGCCTTTTTTAAATGTTCCGCCAATTTTTATAATACCTACGGGCAGCAGGCTTGTGGGTTTATCTGACTGCAAAGCCTTTTCTGCCCCGGCATCTATGTACACAGTTCCCTTTTCAAACCCTTCTGAATGTGCTACCCATCTTTTAATACTCGATGTGTTTTTCTTTGGTTTAAATAATGTGCCAACAGGTTTACCTGCTGTAATGTCCAGTAGTATATTGTCGGTTTTGCCATTGGCTATTTGTACAGGAATACCAAGGCTGGCAACTTTATGGGCCATGCTGCATTTGGTTAACATACCACCCCGGCCAAAGTTTGATTTTTCTGTACTGATATAATGTTCAAAATCATTATCGCCATATTCAATTACATCAATCACTGTTGAGGCTGCATCGGCAGGGGAACCATTGTAGATGCCATCTACATTTGAAAGGATAATTAATTTACCGGCATCCGTCATGCTCGAAACCAAACCCGCAAGCTCATCATTATCTGTAAACATTAATTCCGACACGGATATTACATCGTTCTCATTCAGGATGGGTATCACATTGTTTTGCAGCAAAGCCATCATACAGTTTTTCATGTTGATGTAATGTTCCCTGTCTCTGAAATCTTCTTTTGTTACCAAAACCTGTGCGCACAAAAGCCCCTGCTTTGCAAACATTTCTGCATAGATATTGATGAGTTTTATTTGCCCCACCGCAGCCAGCAATTGCCTTTGGCTTATCTCATCTGTTTTTGCATGGGGTGTTATTAAACTTCTGCCCGAAGCTACTGCGCCGGATGAAACGAGTATCACTTCAATGCCCTGTTTTATTAATTCGCCAATCTGTTGTGCCAGGCTTTTTATGCGATCAATATCAAGGGCATCTTTTGTTTTGGTTAAAACATTCGAGCCCACTTTTATCACAATCCTGTTTTTTCTTTTCGAAAGCATAGCTGCAAAATAATTACTAAATTTCTTAAGCTGCAGAAAATTATCAATAGGTTACCGGCCAGGGGCTTTCATGGCATCGTTCCTTGTGTCACTCACTTGTACGTTCAGAATGTGAATGAGCTTTTACCGCAGCAAAGATTGAAGCGAATGCTTGTTGGTCAGCGACCGCCAAGGGCAAAAAGAACTGTTGTTTAATAACGCATATATTTGTGTTAGTGGTAAGCGTAAATGAAACACCTTAATAAAGCAATGGACAGAATTTTATAATTAAACTGAAAAGATTTTCAAAATAACTTGACGTAAGCGACAGCCACCACCCAAGCCCCTCGGCCGTTGGCTGTTATTTTAAAAAGACACTCAAACAATGGAAACTTTACCAACATACATAAGCATAGTTTTTGGGCTGACAACAATTTTGACAGTTGGATTTTTTTATAAGGCGACCAATAATTCAAAAGCAACTTTACTAATTCTTTTGATCTGGTTAGCATTGCAGACCTTCATTGGACTATCAGGTTTTTATACATTGACGGAAACAATTCCCCCAAGATTTTTGCTTTTAGTTTTACCGCCAATTCTTTTTATCGCAGGACTTTTTGCCAC
>JANXWM010000674.1 GCA_025351145.1 Chitinophagaceae bacterium | reverse complement strand
AGCAACAGCACCAAAGCTGCAAGCCCTGTTTTCATTGTTGTTTTCATTGTGGGATAATTTTAATAATTAGCAGAAAAATGTTGAAGTGTAATAAGGCGTATCTAATTTAAAATTTATTTCCCGTTTTTCATAATTTTTGATGGAAAATGATTTCAGCACATTCATAAAATCTTTTCGAAACAGATGAAGGCCCGGGTAAAAGCAGAAAATAAATTTCTACAAATATCCGGTGAAGAAAGATGCCGGGCAATCACATGAAAGTAGATAAATGAATCTGAGTATATCTACTTTAGTAGATATTGACCGGCTCAAAACTGTAGTTGGCTTTCATGGCTGTTTTGTTTAAAGAAGTTCCGAACGTACAAGAGTGCGACGCAAGCGGCGATGCTATGAAAACCTGAAAGCCGGGCTCAAAAAAATCTATCTTCTGTTTACCAAAACCGATATTTGCATTTTATGATCTCCCCGCATACCATACAACAGATTACCAGCCGCATTGATATTATTGATGTGGTGGGCGAATATGTAAAACTGAAAAAAAGGGGCAGTAATTACCTCGGGCTTTGTCCGTTTCATGGAGAGAAATCGCCTTCGTTTACGGTGTCTCCGGCCAAAGAAATTTATAAATGTTTTGGTTGCGGCCGCAGCGGCAATACCATTACATTTTTAATGGAGCATGAGAAACAAACGTATGTGGAAGCGCTGCGCTGGCTGGCCAACCGATACAATGTAGAGATAGAAGAAACGCAGGTGAGTGATGAAGTGCGCCAGCAATTATTGAGCGCAGACAGCCTGTATATTGTAAACAGTTTTGCGCAGAAATTTTTTGCCAAACAATTGTTTGAAACCGAAGAGGGCAAAGCCATTGCGCTTACCTATTTAACCGGGCGTGGCTTTACAGAAGAGACGATCCAGAAATTTCAAGTAGGCTATAACCCGCAGGCAAGAAATGAATTTGCAAAGGCTGCCGCACTAAACCAGTTTAGTGCCGATACACTTTTAAAATCGGGGTTGGTTGTAGCACGCAATGATGAACTGGCAGATAATTACAGGGGCAGGATTATTTTTCCTATTCATAACAACAGCGGCAAAATATTAGGTTTTGGTGCGAGGGTAATTGGCAAAGCAGACAAGGCTCCGAAGTACATTAACACTCCGGAAAATGAAATTTATGTAAAGAGTAAAATTCTTTACGGTTTATATTTTGCAAGGCTGGCCATTGACAAAGCCGATGAATGTTTATTGGTTGAAGGTTATACGGATGTAGTGTCGCTTTCGCAGGCTGGTGTGGAGAATGTAGTGGCAAGTGGCGGTACATCGTTAACTGTTGATCAGTTGCGTTTAATAAAAAAATATACCAACAACTTAACCATCATTTACGATGGTGATGCTGCCGGTATTAAAGCTGCGTTGCGCGGCCTTGATATGGCACTGGAAGAAAGCCTGAACGTAAAGCTGGTATTGATTCCTGACAAAGAAGACCCCGACAGTTATGTGCGTTTGGTTGGCGCAAATGCATTTAAAGATTTTGTTGCTGCCAATAAAAAAGATTTCGTGCTTTTTCAACTGGAAGTAATGCTGAAAGAAGCGGGAACCGACATCACCAAAAAGAATGAAACTGTAAACCATATTGCCGAAACGCTGAGTAAAATAAACAAGGCGGAGGACTTTAGTAAGCAGCAGGAATATATTCGTCAGTGTGCATCGCTGCTGAAAATTGATGAGGGCGGGTTAACCAATTTGGTTAATAAATTTATTCGTGAAAAACTTGGTAAAGACGAAAAGAAAACGGCGAATAAAGAAGCAGGGTTTCTTGAATCGCTTGCAGGTGAAAAGAATGAATCTGCATTCGATAATGCGCTTAACCTGCTGCTCGAAGATGAGTACCAGGAACGTGAAGTGGTAAAACGTTTAATTGAATACGGTAACCAAACACTAACTGAAGACAAGTACATAGCCGATGCAATATTTGAAGTGCTGGAAGAATATCACCTCAACAACAAGCAACTTGAAAAAGTAACCGAAGCTTACCAGCAAATGCTGCGCACAAATGGTTTTATTGATACCAAAACTTTTCTCTACAGCAGCGATACAGAAATGAATGCTTTTGTTGCAGGCCTGCTGAATTTCCCTTACGAACTGCACGACTGGAGCCGCCGCATGGATGGCTATAAACTGAAGCTGGATAAGGATTTGAGCGTTGTAATTGCATCTGCACTCAACATGTATAAACTGCGGAAAATAAAACGTATGTATCTCGAACTGGAAGATGAATTAATGAAAGAAAAAGAAGAAGAAAAGTACAATGGCCTCATAAAAATTTATACTTCCTTAAAGAATATCGAAAGAGAAATAACCAACGAAATGAAGACGGTTTATTTAAAGTAAATATTTATTTACCCGGCTTAAGAATAACTATGAAGCTTCTCTTGCGTCGCACTCGTGTACAGCATATCATTATTGAACAAAGTGAGTGGACTAACAAAATTACAGCTCACCATATTTCTTTTGATAAGCAATCAACCAACCAATTACTTCATCATAGGTTTCCATTCCGTTTGGTTGGTTATTTGCTTCCAGGTATTTGCCGTAGAGCATCGTTATATACGGCTCAATAGGGTTTCTGTGTGCTTCCAGAAATTTGCGGTAAGTGCTGATGTCTTTCTTTACCAAAGTATCAAGCAGCTTGTAATTCTGTTTTGCAGCAACTGAATCCCTTGAATACAGTTCTCTGTTGGCATAAAGGAAAAGATCAAAATAAACAGAATAATGAAAGCTGTGTTCTTTCGAAGACTTTGCAGCGAGGTAGCCGGAAAAGTTTGCCTCATCTTCGGTGCCATAACCAAGCTGATGACCGATTTCGTGGCAGGCAGTATAAGGTATAACAAAAGCAGGAACAGTTGTATTCACCTGCGCTTCGCCTGTGAACGGGTTATAATACCCCAGAAATCCAAGGTAATTGCCAAGCTGCCCATACATGGAACCCTTTACAGACATTACCGAAGAATGCAGAAAAGGGTATTTTTTCTCAGCACTGTCATAAGCTTCTTTTGCTTCTTTAAAAATTTCATTACTGCCCGGATACTTAAAAGAACTTTCGCCCAAATGAAGTCTTTCAGTATTCACTTTATAGATAAGGCTGTCGGTTAACGTTTTTAATTCAGCGGTGCTGTATGCAGCTGGCACAAGTTTTAGTTGGTAGGCTATGCCAAGCCGTTCATAGTTCATAGCCCATAAAAAATTAAAAAGGATATAAATCCAGAGTATAACTATTACTGTTCGCCGAAAAGACTGAACAAACGCCTCTTTAGTAATCTTTTTTTTTAGTAGTGCTCTTACACTTTTATATATTCTAACGATTAACCAAATACCGGCAAATGCGTATATAATATCTCCTATGCTAAATGGCACCCACCCCGTAACAAACCTTAGCAAAGCTGCAATGACCGGATAAAGTTTCGTTGAATACCATTCCTCAATAGCCGATGGAAAAAAAGAAAAAAGTTTAATAATAATTACTACCCCAAACAATACAAGCAGGTATTTCCAGCCAGATTTTTTTCCTTTGCTCTTCATCCTACGTAAATTTATCTAATTGAATAAGCCGCTAAAATCACTAATTTTAAGATAAAAGGCTAAAGAAATAAAAGATTTACCCGCTTTTAATACCGCAGCATGTTCTTTTTTACGAACAATCTTATTCCTTTGGCTGTAAAACCATTTTCCATTACCTTTGCGTTCCCAAAAAAAGTGCTATGAACCACCGGCGAGCGTACGAAATTGCATTTGTGGGATTAAAACCCGGTATTCATTCATTTGATTACCAGATAGATAATAAGTTCTTTGCACACTACGGCGAGCAGGATTTTTCTAACTGTATCGCTGAAGTAAAACTGCAGCTGGAAAAGAATAATTCGTTCATGCTGCTGAAATTTGATGTGGGCGGCGCTGCAGATGTAAACTGCGACCGCTGCGGAAACACACTCAGGTTGCAGTTATGGGATGAATTTAAAATGACCGTAAAAATTGTGGAAGAACCTGAGATGATGAACGACCAGGAAGAAGATCCTGATGTTTTTTATATAAGCAAAGGTGAAAGTCATTTGTATGTGGGCGATTGGATTTACGAGTTCATTAACCTGAGCATACCAATGCAGAAGATGTGCAGCGAAGAAGAAATAGGCGGACCGCAGTGTAACCTTGAAGTACTTGAAAAGTTGAGAAAGATGGAAGAGGAAGCGAGAAAAGATACAACCACAGGCACAGTTTGGAAAGGATTGGAAAAGTTTAAAGACCTTGAGGGATAGTTAGAGGAGTTGATAAGTTGAGTTGTTGAAAGGTTTAAGTTGTTGCATGTTTGAAGGGGTGAAGAATAGTCTGAACGTACAAGAGTGCGACGCA
>JANXWM010000622.1 GCA_025351145.1 Chitinophagaceae bacterium | reverse complement strand
ACTATAGAAAAACCAGCTGTAAACCTGCGTGTATTAAACAACCGCAACCTTGCATTTACCACCATATTCACTTTTGTTACAGGCTTTGGTTTATACACTTCTGTATTTGTTTTTCCTGTACTCGCTCAAAGGGTTTTAGGTTTTACGCCTTATGAAACAGGATTAACTTTACTGGCACCCACCTTAATCACCGTGATCATGATGCCCATCATTGGCAAAGTAATGAGTAAAGGTGTATCGCCAATTCCATTTGTTATTTTCGGTTTTATATTCTTTGCAGCATACTGCTACTACAGCGCAAGCATAAGCCCCGATGCAGGCAGATGGGATTTCTTTTTCCCCCTTGCCTTACGTGCACTGGGCTTAAGCATGGTGCAGTTACCATTGATCAATCAGGCTGTAGTGGGGCTGCAGCCAAAAGATTATGCATCAGGTATTTCACTCAATAATATGATACGCCAGCTGGGCGGCGCATTTGGTATTGCAATGGCCAACAATTATGTTGCAAGTCATTATGCGCAGCACAGAACCGATCTTGTATCAAACCTTACACCGGGTTCTGCTGAATTTACCAACCGCTTCAACACACTTGTGCAGGGCATGATGGCACAGGGTTCAGATTTAGCAAGCGCCACTACAAAAGCGTATGCGGTTATAAATGCGGCAGTAGAAAAGCAGGCATACTACCTTTCTTACTTAGATACATTCCGGTTGGTTGGCATATTTTTTATTCTTGTAATACCGCTGGTTGCCTTTTTAAGGGTAAAGAAAAAAACAGCAGCAGAAAAAGCATTGGCAAAAGCAGCAGTTGCCGAAGCACATTGATTTTTAAAAAGAAAGAAAAATGATGTACCAAACTGTTGAATTACTATGAAGCTTTTGTTGCGTCGCACTCTTGTACGTTCGCAACAATGAGCAGCAAGCCGCACGCTAAAAGCTGCAGGCAAAAAAGAAAAGGCTTGCAGCGTGCAGCCAAAAGCTCATAGCTATTCTTCAGTACAAGAGTGCGATGCAAGTAAAGGTGCCATTTGATATAAATGCCGGGTCCAAAAAATTACTTACTAAAATGGATACGTAATACTGCTTAACGCAGAATGAAAACTTAAATACAGAACTGATATGAAAAAGATTTTCTTTATAAGCTTTGCAATGTTTCTTACCGGTGCATTGTATGCACAGGCACAAAGTAACAGTGAACTAAAAGCCTTGATTAACCGGGCTTTCAGCTATTTCCCAAAAATAAAAGAAGCGGAAAATGCAACGTCGACCGCCCAGGAAAAATTAGAAATAGCGCAAACAAATATGCCAACGGTTGATGGTACTTTAAGCTACAATTTTGTTGAACCCAAAATTACTTTGCCCATTACGGTTGATGGCGAAAGCAAAGACTTTCAGTTTGCGCCGGTGCATAATGTAAACGCAAATCTAAGCGGCAATTACCTGCTGTTCGATTTTGGAAGGCTGAAAGCAAATGTAGAAAAAGCAAAAACAGACCTGCAATTTGCAAAGCATAATGTAAGCGCACTGAAAGGCTTACTGGCAAACCAGGTGGCGAATATTTATTACAATATTGTTTACATACAAAAAGCTATAGCCATTGAAGACAGTGTATTAAATTACCTGGGCGAAAATAAAAGAATAATAGAAAGCAAATTAAAAAATGGCGATGCCATAAGAATTGATTTGCTAAATGTTCAGGCCGGCATTGATGCTGAAGATAACCGCAAAGTGGATTTGAAAAACAGCCTGCAAAAACAGTTGAACCTTCTCTCTTATACTACAGGAAATATTACTTCTGGCGGCACCAGTTTTGATTTTGATATTACATTGAAAGATGCACTAACCGCACTAACAGATGCACAGACCAATAACATGGAATATGTGCTTGCAAGAGACAGGGTACAACAGTCGCAGAATGATTTGTCGATTACCAAATTATCTGATAAACCAATAGTAAGTGCTAGCGCAAATGCCGGTATAAAAAATGGCTATGTACCCAATGTAAATGAACCGCGTTTTAACTATGGTGTGGGAATATCTTTAAAAGTACCAATCTATAACGGCGGCAAAACAAAGCGTGAAGAAAAGCTTGCAGAAACGGTAATAAAACAAAATGAACTGTCTGTAAAAACGCTTGACAATACATATACAAAAGATATACAGCAGGCATTAACCGATTTAAACAGTAACCTTGAACGCATTCAAAATACAGCAAGGCAAATTGAAGAAGCAAAAGCAGCGGAAGAGTTATCAGCCAGCAGGTATAAGAATGGTGTGGGTACTAATCTTGAAATTACGAATGCAGGCAATAACCGCCAAAGAGCTGAGTTTACAAGGTTACAATATGAGTACCAGTTATGTTTAGCAAAAATTGAACTTGCAAGGTTACTTGGTTATCATTACTGGTAAACAATTTTTTTTGGTTTTGATGATGAATATAACCCTGCCATTATTGGCGGGGTTTTTATTTTGCATGGAACCAAACTTTTGTTTTATCGTTAGGGTCTGCATTGTAATTAACACAAAGCTCTTCACCTTTTTTTATTTTGCGCACTGTGCGTATGGTAATAAGATTGAATTCAAAATCCATATCGTAATCGCAGTTGGAAGTGTACTCATGATTGTATAAAGAAACATAACCAAGCGCAAGGCAACCCATTGTTCTTTTAGCGCCCCACTCAAAAATATAACTGCTGAGTTTTGTTTCTTCAATGGCAACCCGTTCTTTTTTTGTAAGTACGATTACAGGAGAAATTTCAACAATAGTATTGGCAGGTATATTTCTTGTTGCAAAAACACCACGACCGCGGTTTTCGGATGGTGCTATTACTAAGTAAGGTAAAATCATAGGGTGAAAATAATAATAGCTTTTCTAATTAATGGAATTATTAATTGGTGTTCATGGTTGATAGTTCATGGTGGCCGGGAAACATTCCCCCGCTGCAAAGCATACAGTTGCAGCCGGGCAGCCGGCAGCTCAGTTAACTTATACAGCAAAAGTGTGCGACGCAACAGGCGATCCCCAAAGTATCTATTGTTCGGCACATAATTAATCATCATTAAATCTTTAAGCGATTTTTTTATAACATCATTCGCTAATTTGCAGCCCATGAGTTTTGAAATGGAAGAACATACCCTGCATGAACAGTTTGAGCAACTGATACAAACCAATGATACATTGACCATGCGTGATTTTCTGGACGACCAGAACATTAGTGATGTGGCAGACCTGATTTATGAATATCCTGATTACGAAGCTCAGATCATTGCCAACATGTCTATGCACCGCGCTTCCAGTGTGTTTAAAATATTAGATATTACCGAGCAGCGCCGCATTGTTAAAGAGCTTCCACCACTAAAAACCGCCGAGTTACTGAATGAATTGCCTGCGGATGACCGTACAGATTTTCTTGAAGAATTACCAAAAGAAGTTATACGCGACCTTATAAAACTCCTCGACCCGGAAGAAAGAAAAATCACGCTCTCATTGCTCGGCTATCCCGAAGACAGTGTGGGTCGTATGATGACACCAGATTACGTTTATGTGTACGAACACAATACCGTAGATGAGGTACTGGCCACCATTCGCAAAGTGGCAAAGAACAGTGAAACAGTTGATGTAATTTATATCATTAACGAAAAGGGTGAACTCCTTGATGATATTAAACTCCGCGATATTATTCTTGCAGCTCCCGATAAGCGCATGGACGAACTGCTCGATGGCCGCATTGTTGCATTGAACGTAACCGACGACCAGGAGCATGCAAGCCAGGTTTTTAAAATGAATAACCGTGTGGCGCTGCCCGTAACAGATGATAACAATATCCTGCTCGGCATAGTAACCATCGATGATATGCTGTGGGTGGCCAACGAAGAGTTTAGCGAAGACATGCAGAAGATAGGCGGTACCGAAGCACTGGAAGAGCCTTATCTTGAAACACCTTTTTTTAAACTTATCAAGAAAAGGATTGGCTGGCTAATTGTTTTGTTCATTGGTGAAATGCTTACCGCTACAGCCATGGCTTTCTTCAGCGACGAGCTTTCAAAAGCCATTGTACTTTCTATTTTTGTACCGCTTATTATCAGCAGTGGCGGTAACAGCGGCTCACAGGCCTCAACCCTTATTATCCAGGCAATGGCCGTACGCGAAATTACTGTACAAGACTGGTGGCGTGTTATGCGCCGCGAAGTATTAAGCGGCCTTATGCTCGGCAGCATATTGGGCGCAATCGGTTTCCTGCGCATCTGTTTATGGCACCTGCTAATGACACACGGAATAATCCAGGACCTCTACGGCCCGCAATGGCTGCTGATAGGTTTTACAGTGGGCGTAACCCTTATTGGCGTTGTACTCTGGGGCACATTCAGCGGCTCCATGCTTCCATTACTTTTAAAGAAACTCGGTGCCGATCCCGCCGCATCTTCCGCGCCGTTTGTGGCAACATTGGTTGACGTAACCGGGCTGGTAATTTATTTTAGCGTAGCCTATCTTTTCTTAAGAGGTATATTATTATAGGCAAGTTTTATTGACCGGGCAGTATATATTTTATCATCGTTCCTTGCATCGCACACTTGTACTTTCTGAATTTATTTGAGCTTTCAACAGCCCTTACAATTCCTTCCAAACCTGTTGTGCAAACTGCTCAAGCGACGGGTCTCTTGCACCCATCAGCAGGAGTACGCAATCATCGGTAAAATGCGACCGGGCTTCGTTCAAAAAATCATTCCTGTTTTCTACGAAGAATGCATTTTTATTCAAAGCTTTTAAATCATTGATCAAATCATTTGCAGAAATATCTTTTACGGCAGTACCACCGGCATAAAAAATTTCGCTCATCCATATTTCATCTTCGTGTCTTAATACAGCAGCAATTTCATTTACAAAATCTGCACGCAAAAATTTGGTAGGCGTATAACCATGCGGCTGAAACCATGCAATTACTTTTGGCGCAATATTTTTACATGCGTCAATAGACGCAGCACATTTAGCAGGGTTGTGCGCATAATCATCAATGAGCCATACACCATTTTTATTACCCAATACCTGGTGCCTGCGGTAAATACCTTCATAATGTTTTAATGCTGCTGCACAAACAGTAAGATCAACACCAAGCTGGTTGGCAACTGCTACAGCAGCCAAAGCATTCTCCATATTGTGTTTGCCAACCTGGTTCAATTCAAATGGAACAGCATTTATATTGAAAGAAATTGATAACCCTTTTTGATGAAAGCCGGTGGCAATATAACCTGCACCTGAATGTTCATCCGTAGAAAAATCATGTTGCAAATTTTGAGACAGTTGCTTTGCCAGCGTATGAGATTGGTTTACTACGAACAGTTGCTTTGTATTGTTTTTAAACGTGGTAAAAATATCCATCAGCACATCAATCTCTTTGTGGTCTTTATCAACGTTTAAGAGCAAGCCAACTTCCGGTTCGTACTGCACAATAGAACCATCACTTTCATCTGCTTCAATTACCAGCAGCTCGCCTTTACCTGTTTTTGCATTGCCAATTTTCCCCTGTTTTATAATGCTTACCAAACCCGCCCCGCTGATGATGCCGGGCTGCAAACCTGCATATTCCAATATATCAAACAGCATGGCTGTAGTTGTGCTCTTGCCAGATGTTCCGCCCACAGCAATAGTTCTTTTGCTCTTTGCAATCAGTGCCAAAAGCTCCGAACGTTTTATAATGGGGATGTCGAGCTCCTTTGCCTTTTGCACTTCGTAAACAGTATCTTCTATGGCGGTAGACACAACCACGAGTTCTGTTGTATTGGTAATGCCTTCGCCATTCTGTAAAAAACATTGTATGCCTTCTGCTTCTAATTTTTGTTTTGTTTCGTTGTATTCGCCCGGCTTAAAGTAGCGGTCGCTGCCGCTTACATTTTTACCTTCGCCTGCAAGCCATTGTGCAATTGCACTCATGCCGGTACCGGCTACACCTATAAAAAATACATGCTGGAAACCGTTGACAGAATTGATCATGATGCAAATAAAAGAAATTAATACGTGCATTATTAAAGCTGTAATTTTTTTGAAAAGCTTTATGATGAAAATGAAAAAGCAGAAGCGTTTAAACTTCTGCTTTTTTTGAACTTTATATTCGGGGTTTGTTCAGTATTGAACAGAACGTACAAGAGTGCGACGCAACGAATGCTTCATAGCAATTCCGCTGCCGGGCCCATAAAATTAATTGCCATTGAACTGCATACTTATAATTCCGCCCTGCACTGCGCCTTTTGGATTGTTTGGTTTATAAATAATATAAAGGCTGTGAAATTTACCATCGGTTACAGGTTCGATAGCCACACGTGCCATACCAGTTTTCTGTGTTTTTTGCGGAACAGCCATGCTGCCTTTGCCAAGCAGCTTGCCATCTGCAGCATCGAGCCTTACTTCGAAATCGAAACCAAATAAAGGCGCGTCTTGCCACATGCTGTTAATGTTTAACGACTTTACGCCGGAAAGGTCGATGCTATCAACAGCGAAAGAGCCCCCGGTTGCAGGCAGTATCATTATGTTCATACCATTGTAAGCAAAAGCAGTAAAGCCCTGCATTTTTTCTTTACCCGAAAAAGTATAATTATTGCTGCGCAGTGCTACGCTGCTGCTGCCGGTTAAAGCTTTGATATTATTGCCTCCTTTATCAGTATAGCTTGCAGAAAGTACCATTACCGCAGTTGGCTTTTGATTGGGTGCTGGCGTAATACTTCCTGCCATTGGCAAAGATTTTTTTACTGCTGCTTTATTACCAAGGGTGAGTATCCAGGTTACAATCTGGTTTACATCGTTTAAAGGAAGTGTAGGATGCGCAGCCATTGCCACTTCACCCCAAACACCGCTGCCGCCTTTGATGATTTTCTGGCTCAGGTAACTTACTGCATTAGGGTCTTTTGCATACTTAGCTGCAACCTGTATAAATGCGGGACCCACAGATTTTTCAGCTTCTTTATGACAGCTTTTACAGTCGAGTGAAAGCATCAGGCTTTTACCGCTAACAGTTGCAGCTCCCTGCTGGTGGCCCATTGTTGTTGCGGCTTTATCGTAACCTTCCGCATAATCAACAGAAACGTAGAGATTGGCAGGATCTATTTTTGAAGTATCGCTGTCCTTAACATCAACAGCATAGTTAACGGGCTGGCCGGGTATATAAAAAGATTTATTGCCGCCGGTTAATTGTATAGACACAACAGGTTCTTCGTTACCTGCATAAATATCAACCGCATCACTTTTAGTGGCCGCGCCCTGTGCATCTTTTACTTCAACAGCAATTTTATAATCACCCGCAGTTGTGTAAGTGTAGTCCAGTTCCGGCGTGGTAGTTTCTTTTTTAGTTCCATTACCAAGATCCCAAGAATAGGCAAGGTTACTTTTTTCAGGATCTTTTGCTTCAACAGTAAGTTTAACTGCAAAAGGTAAATTACCAGAGGTTTTATTTACTTTAAGATTGGTTACTTCCGGTGCAATGTTGCCTGCATTATAGTCTATGCGGGAAAGGCCTGCATCAGGGTTTTTGGTAAACCAGCCAGTGCCATATTCAAGCAAATACAATTTCCCATCGGGGCCAACTTCCATATCAATTAGTGAGTTCACTTTTATGCCCGGGAAGAAAGGTTCCATTTTATCAAAATCGCCGTTTGGCAACATGGTTACTGCTTTTATCCAGCCGCGTATCCAGTCGTAGATCAACAGTTTGCCATTGTAGTAATCGGGCAGGCGTGTCTCTTTAGGAAACATATCTGTGTAATAAACCGGCCCGGCCATTGCATTGCGACCACCGCTGCCTACTTCAGGAAAATCTGCTGATGCTGCATAAGGATACCAGATAAATGCCGGCTGGGCAGGAGGTAATTCAGTTAGACCAGTATTGTTTCTTGAATTATTGACTGGCTTGGCAGGATCATAAGCCGGGCCGCTTGTGCCGGTTGCATAATCAAACTGGCGGTATGCATAATTATTACCCACAAATAAAGGCCAGCCGAAATAACCGGCTTTGCGTGCCTGGTTTACTTCATCGTAACCACGTGGGCCACGTGTATCGAGACTATCGCTTGCTGCATCAGGACCAACCTCGCCCCAGTAGAGATAACGGTTCTTTTGGTCAACAGAAATACGGTAAGGATTGCGGTTACCCATTACATAGATTTCAGGTCTTGTTTTATCTGTGCCTTTGGGGAAAAGGTTACCATCCGGAATGGAATAAGTTCCATCATCATTTACCTTAATGCGGTTGATCTTACCACGAAGATCATTGGTATTGCCTGAAGATCTTCTTGCATCATATTGCTGATGACCGGGTAAATCATTCGTAGGTGAAAAGCCGCTGTTTACATACTTTACGCCGGGCTCATCAAACGGTGTTGAATTATCACCCGCAGAGAAATACAATAATCCATCAGGCCCAAATGCAATGGAACCGCCGGTATGGCAGCAGATATTGCGCTGCGCTTTTACTTCAAGAATTGATTTTTCTGATGCAAGGTCAATCGTATCATTTTTAAAAGTAAATCTCGATAGCCTGTTTACAGAACTGTCAGCAGGGCTGTAATACATATACACCCAGTTATTTTTGGCATAATTGGGATCTTTACACAAACCCATTAAACCTTCTTCTGCATTAACGCCGGGTGCTGAAGTATGCCAGTACACATTCAGATAACCAACCTGCTTTACTTTCTTCGCCGTATTGTTGTATAAAAGAATTTCGCCGCGGCGCTGAACGATCATTACATCAAGATTCGGGAGAATGGTCATTTCCGTTGGCTCGAAAAATTCGCCCTGCGAAAGTTGCGTTTTTGTAAAACGTTCTTCTTCCGGTGGAATTTGCGATTTTGCTTTTGAGTAATCAAGTGTTTTGTTATCTCCAATTGCATACTGAATGCCACCAAGTAAATGCTTTAGGTAATTTGGTTCAACATAAGATTCGTCTGTATGGCCAAGCTCTGTATAAAATGAGCGGCCACCATCATAATCATGGTACCAGCTCATCGGGTGAAATGCGCCGTTGGTGCCGCCTTTATACGATGATTCATCAATAGTGATCAGCACATGAATATCGGGACTTAATTTTTTAAAGTTGTACAGCTCATCTTTGCGCTGCCATACTGTATCAGTAAAAAATTTGGTGGCTGCAAAATTTTTGTCTTTAATAATAAACTTTGCTTCCTGCTGTTCGGGATGGCCGTTAAAATAACCGCCAACCAGTCTGCCATACCAACCCCAGTCGTATTCTGTATCTGTTGCTGCGTGCACGCCTACATAGCCGCCGCCTGCCTGTATATACCGCTCGAAAGCGGCTTCCTGTTTGTAATCCAGCACATCGCCGGTAGTGCTTAAGAAAATAACTGCTGCGTATTTTTTCAGCGAATCTTCGTTAAACACATCTGCGTTTTCGGTGGCTTCAACATCGAAACCATTTTCGGCACCGAGCTTTTGAATGGCCGCAATACCAGCAGGTATTGATGCATGCCTGAACTGCGCGGTTTTCGAAAACACCAAAACGAGTGGTTTACCGCTCTTTGCATTATTACAGGAAACATAAATGAGGACTCCTGCTATAAGGAGCAGCGGAAGAATTTTTTTCATATAGAAGTTTATTATGCTGGTTAATCTTAAGCGATAAATTTAAGCGTAAAACGGTATATAGCTGAAAGATTTTTTTAAGCGACTCTTCAGTAAACACATCAGCGTCTTCAGTAGCTTCAACATCGAAACCATTTTCGGCACCAAGCTTTTGAATGGCGGCAATTCCAACAGGTATTGATGCATGGCGGAACTGCGCTGTTTTAGAAAAC
>JANXWM010000589.1 GCA_025351145.1 Chitinophagaceae bacterium | reverse complement strand
CCAGGAGATTGCTTCGTGCCTCGCAATGACGCACGATGTTATACAGCACAAGAGTGCGACGCAAGAGAAGCTTCATAGATATTCATAGTTCGGCTCCGCTCACTATTGGCTCAAAAAATAAATAACTAAACACTATCAGTAAAAAATAAAAATATAAATGAAAGAACATAAAGCAGGCATCATTATGAACGGCGTTACAGGACGTATGGGAACCAACCAGCATTTGCTGCGTTCTATTGTTGCAATTATAAAACAAGGCGGCGTACAGCTTAGTGCAGATGAAACCATAATGCCCGATCCCATATTGGTTGGCCGCGATGAAAATAAATTGCGAAAGCTTTGCGAATTGTCTGGCATAAAAAAGATGAGCACCAATCTTGATGAAGTGCTTGCCAATGATTACTACACCATTTATTTTGACGCACAGGTTACGGGCCGCCGCGCAGAGGCAATAAGAAAAGCTGTGAAAGCAGGCAAACATATCTATTGCGAAAAGCCAATGGCAACCGATGTTGCAGAGGCAATGGAATTATATAATCTATGCAAGGAACATGGATTAAAACATGGTGTGGTGCAGGATAAACTTTGGTTACCGGGCATTATAAAAATCAAGCGTTTAATTCAGCAGGGTTTCTTTGGAAAAATACTTTCAGTGCGCGGAGAGTTTGGCTACTGGGTTTTTGAAGGCGATTCAATTCCTGCACAAAGGCCTTCATGGAATTACAGAAAAGAAGATGATGGCGGTATTATTGCAGACATGCTTTGTCATTGGCGTTACCTGTTAGACAATGTTTTTGGTAAAGTAAAATCTGTTTCTTGTATTGGCGCCACACATATACCTGAAAGAGTGGATGAACAGGGCAAACGTTATGCATGCACAGCAGATGATGCTGCTTATGCGACCTTTGAATTAGAGAATAATATCATTGCACATTTTAATTCTTCGTGGACGGTAAGGGTGCGTCGTGATGATCTTTTAACATTGCAGGTTGATGGAACCAAAGGCTCTGCTGTAGCGGGTTTGAGGGAATGTTACACGCAGAGTTATGGCAATACACCAAAGCCTGTTTGGAACCCCGATATTCCGCAATCTATCAATTTTTTTGAAGGCTGGTCAAAAATTCCTGAGCAGGAAAATTATGATAATGCGTTCAAGGCGCAGTGGGAATTGTTTTTGAAACATGTGGTACGTGGCGATGATTTTCCATGGGATTTGCGTGAAGGTGCAAAGGGTGTTCAACTCTCAGAAAAAGGATTAGAAAGCTGGAGCAAAAAGTGCTGGATCAATATACCTGAACTATAAATATTATTCAACAAATGAACAGCGTAGCATTTATAACAGGAGGCAGTCGTGGCATAGGCTTGGGCATTGCCAAATCTCTTGCTCAGAATAATTTTGATCTTGCCATAAATGGAACCAGACAGGAAGAAGATGTTGCTGAAGTGATGAATGAATTAAAGCAATTTAATGTTGATGTTATTTATTGCCGTGGCGATATTTCTTCTTCCACTGATAGGGCAAATATGCTCCGGCAAATAAAAGATCATTACGGCAAATTGAATGTATTGGTTAATAACGCTGGCATTGCACCAAGACAACGCAACGATATACTTGTTGCCACAGAAGAAAGCTTTGATGAAGTGATGAACATTAACTTAAAGGGTCCGTATTTTCTTACTCAACAGGTTGCCAACTGGATGATTGAACAAAAGAATACTGATGCAAATTTCAATGTATGTATCATCAATATTTCTTCTATCTCGGCAACGGTGGCATCAGTTAATCGTGGCGAGTATTGCATATCGAAAACCGGCATTAGTATGGCCACAAAGCTTTTCGCAGTGCGGCTTGGCGAGTTTGAGATTCCAGTTTTTGAAGTGCGTCCCGGCATTATTAAAACAGATATGACGGCAGGTGTTACGGAAAAATATGATAAGCTTATTGCAGAAGGTTTATGCGTGCAGCAACGCTGGGGCCAGCCCGAAGATGTTGGTAAAGTTGTAGCTTCTCTTGCCGTTGGTAATTTTATGTATTCAACGGGGCAAGTGTTTATGGTAGATGGAGGATTAACTATTCCACGTTTATAAAAATGCAATAATTTTTTGGGCCGGGCTCAAGAATAAATCTGATCGTTCCTTGCGTCGCACTCTTATACTGAATAACTCTATTGAGCAATGCGAAGTAAGTAGAAGCAATATTCTTCGCACTGATGATTTATGATCCCAACGTACAAGAGTGCGACG
>JANXWM010000568.1 GCA_025351145.1 Chitinophagaceae bacterium | reverse complement strand
ATGGCAACTACGATAAGCTGCAGCACGATCCCCATTTCAATAATTATATTTTATTCTACGAATACTTTCATGGCGACAGCGGCCGCGGCGTAGGGGCCTCGCATCAAACAGGCTGGACGGGGCTTGTAGCTAAATTACTACAACCAAAAAGGCCGGAATAAATACAGTTTATGAACCTGGCAACAGATTCTTTGGTGATCGTTCCTTGCGTCGCACTCTTGTACTTTGGGTAATGCGACTGGGCAAAGCGCAGAGTGTTATGGAAGCTGACTGCATTTGATGCCAAAGCTGATCACTGCCCCGAACAATGAAGTGATTGCGACGCAAGAGGCGATGCCATAATAACTACTGCCGGTATCATACGACATAATTTTTTATTGTCTTTGTATAAAACAAAAACGATTGTATGCAACTTGAAAAAGATAAAACTTTTTTGCAGGATTTCGAGAGAGCCATAGAATGCGAATGGCTTGAAACCAACGGCCTTGGCGGCTGGAGTGGTTCAACAATTATTGGCTGCAATACAAGGCGCTATCATGGTTTGCTTGTTGCAGCTACAGTGCCGCCTGCAGAACGTATGAACCTTGTGAGTAAATTAGATGATGCCATTATCATCAATGACGAGCGCTTTGAATTAAGCGCCAATAATTATGGCGATGTAATTGCACCGCAGGGCTATCAATACTTAAGTTCTTTTAAAAAGAAATTTTTTCCTGAATGGCTGTACGAAGTAAATGGTATTCAGTTGAAGAAAACCATTGCTATGATTCATGGCGAAAATACAGTTGTAATACATTATGAAGTTGTAAAAGCAGCACAATCATTTACTTTAGAATTATTACCCTTGCTTTCAGTACGTGGTTACCACAATATGATGCATGCAAATGATGCTGCACATTGGGACGTTGATTTTACCAATGATATTTTTAAAACAAAACTATATGATGGCACACCCGATATTTTTATCAAAATTCCCGGAGCAAATTATCAGCACAACCCAAACTGGTTCTTACATTTTAATTATTCAGTTGAACAATACCGCGGATTAGATTTTACAGAAGACCTTTTTAATCATGGAAGGTTCACTGTTGAATTAAAAGAAGGTGATACAATTGGTATCGTTTTATCTACTGAAAATCCTGAAGCAAAAGATGCCCTTGAATTAATGCAGAAAGAAAAATCGAGAAGAAAAAATTTGCTTAGTGAACCTTTCAACGATTCAACGGAACACCTGCTCACACTTGCTGCCGACCAGTTCATTGTAAGAAGGGGAGAAGATATGAAAACAGTTATTGCCGGTTATCACTGGTTTACAGATTGGGGAAGAGATACCATGATATCCTTACCTGGCTTGTGTTTAAGCACTGGTCGCCATAATGATGCAAAGAAAATTTTATCTGCTTTCGCAAAGAACGTAAGTATGGGTATGTTGCCCAACCGTTTCCAGGATAACAATGAACCACCAGAATATAATAATGTTGATGGTACACTCTGGTATTTTATTGCTATTTACAAATACCTGCAGGCTACTGATGATGCAACATTTATTCTTACTGAAATTCTGCCTGTATTAAAAGATATTATTGACTGGCATTTTAAAGGCACACGATTTAATATTCATGTAGCTGAAGATGGGTTATTGTATGCAGGAGAAGTTGGTCAGCAGTTAACCTGGATGGATGCAAGAATAGGCGATTGGGTAGTTACACCACGCATGGGCAAGCCCGTAGAAATGCAGGCGCTATGGTACAATGTTTTAAAAATATTTGCTGAATTACTGCGCATGAATGAACAGCAAAATGATGCATTAATTGTAGAACTGAGTGCTGCAAAAGCAAAAGAAAGTTTTGATAAATTATTCTGGTACGATGAAGGAAGCTATCTCTACGATAATATTGATGAACACAATGGATACGATAAAAGTTTGCGACCAAATCAACTCTTTGCCATAAGCCTGCCATATCCTTTGCTCGAAGGCGATAAAGCAAAAGCTGTATTGCAAATTGTGGAAGAAAAATTATATACGCCTGTTGGCTTAAGAACTTTGCCTCCTGATAATCCACGATATACAGGCGTGTACGGTGGCAACGCTTTAAAACGTGATGGATGTTATCACCAGGGAACAGTGTGGAGTTGGTTAATTGGACCTTATATTGATGCAATAATGAAGTTGAAAGGTAAAGGGTATAAAGCAAAAGCAAAGAAAGTAATCAAAGATTTTAAATATCATTTGAATGAAGGATGCATTGGTTCTGTATCAGAAATATTTGATGGCGATGCGCCGCATCATCCACGTGGATGTGTTGCGCAGGCATGGGGCGTTGCTGAAGTACTGAGGGTGATAAAAGAGTACGATTTATAAAAGCAATATTACTTATACTTTATTTTGTACACCAGTATAATTGATGCAAAGATCAACGTGATTCCATTGGCTGTATATACAGGAATATTATTGGTGAGTATTCCATAGAGTAACCAAAGCAATGTGCCAAAAGCAAAGAGCGAATACATAGATAATGATATGCCCGAAGTGTCTTTTGTTTGTATGGTTTTTATTGCTTGCGGTAAAAAAGAGGCGGTTGTACAGCAGGCAGCACCTAAGCCAATTATTGTAATGAAATTCATAAATTAAATATTTTTTGCAAATTAACTTAAATGAGTTTATGAATAAATGAAGATTATAAAGTGTATGTTTTTTGCGATGGTTTATGCGTGAGCAATAAAAAAAGCAGGTAGCTATTGTACCTGCATTTTTTATTTTTTTAAGCTTAAGCTATTGCTTTACTACCTTATAAACTTTATGTTCAGTTGCTGTATTGATCTCTAATAAATAAGCGCCGGGTTTTAAACCTGATGAAGCATTTACATTGATCATATTAGCTGAAGCGCTGTACAGTGAAGGGTTTTGCATGGCAACTGTTCTGCCCTGCATATCGTACATTTTTACAGAAACATTTTGCGGTTCGCTGAGATTGAGCTGTAATTTTAAAGTGCCTGTAAACGGATTGGCAAACACTGCATCTGTAATGCTGTTGTTTAAAGCAATCGTGATAATGCGTGAATATTTTATGCTGCCATCGTTATCAATTTGTTTTAAGCGGTACTGAACAGCAGTTGATGCGGTAAACGCATTTCTGTCGGTTAGAGTGTATTGCTGATTCTTTAAATTGTTTACTGCTGCAACGAAACCTACTGTCTTATAAATCCCGTTGTTGTTTGCTCTTTCTATTTCGTAACCCTTCATATTTATTTCGCTGCTTATCTGCCATTTTAACTGTACATCCGCTGCTTTGCGTTCAGCATTAAAAGAAAGCAATTGAACAGGCAATAAAGCACAGCCACTTGCAGAGGTTCCTACATAAGGGAATATCCATAAGGAAATATTGAGCGGGTTATTGGCATCGTTGGGGTTGGTCCAGTTATCTGGGTAAGCTACCCATGAACTGTCTTTTTCGAGTTCCCATGCTGAATTGATTGTTTGGTCATCATCGGTTCCGGAAATATAAATGGAGTCTCTTACCGCATTACGGCCTCCACCGAGGTCCCACTGAAAGTTAGAAACATCAACAGCTACGTAGAATTTTTTACCTGATGGCAATGCCACGGCAGAAGGAAAATTAACGGTTGTGTAAAGACCTTTATCAACATCCGTTTTTATTTCGCTTAGTGGCTTTTGTGCAGTTGCAAGCAAAGAGCCAGGAACGCCTGCATTATCAGCATAAACCTTAAAATATACAATCTTTTTTAAGCTGTCAACACTGGTTGAATTGGCTTTGCCGAATTTAATAAGCGTGCCGTAGATGTAATTGTAAGAAGTGGCAGAGAGGTCGAAATAATTTGCTTTTTGGCGATCGAGTGTCCAGTTTACCCCGTTAACATATCCTCCGTAATAGCCTGGAAAAGGGGTAGGGGCCTGGTAGCTTGATGAGTGCCAAAGCGGATCAACCGGCAAATTAATTGAGTCGCATGGCTGTTGCGCATGAACATAACTATTAAGAAAGATGGAAAACACGGCAAGGAAATAAAGCTTACGCATAATATTTATTTTATTTTTTTAGAAGCTGTTTAAATTTTGTTTGCAACACTGCCGAGGAAACCGGACGATGCCATTTTTACAAAAGATGAAAGGATTGCGACGCAACGAAGATGCTATGAAAACTGCTGCCGGTATCTTAATCATTCATCTTTTACTTATTACCTGACCCTTAAAATCTATATCCCACAGCGAGTGAAACATTAAGCCCGAAATTTTGCTGGCGTGTAAGTGCATCAGCACTGTCGTATTTATGAAATTTGCTGTTGTTAACATCCCAGTATTGTATATCGTTTCTATGAAGGATATCTGCTACTGTAAATTCTACAATGCCATTTTTAAGAAACGATTTGGTGATTTTAAAATCGAGTACAGCATGTGGCTTTTCCCAGATAGGATCGTTATCCAGGCCGCCAACTAAAAACAGTCTTGGGCCTATGAGGTTATACAGAACAGAGATGCCAAGATTTGTTTTGGGGTCGTTGTACTGCAGTGAAGCATTGATGATATAAGGCGACTGGCCCTGCAAAGGTCTTAGTGTTGAATCCTTGGCGCTGCTGTATTCATTTGTCTTTGATTTTATAAAAGAAACATTTGCATACGCAGCGAGGTTCTCCAGTTTTTTACTTATGAAATCAAAATTTTTACGTGCTTCAAGTTCAACTCCGTAATTGCTTGCATCTCCGGAATTCTTATAACTCACTGTTCTGGAATCAGCACCGGAGATTACGATGTACGGCTCAATGGGGTCATTGAATTTTTTGTAAAAGCCACTCACAGAGTAATATTGAGAACCCGCATAATATTGCTCCCATCTAAGGTCGTAATTATGGATATGGGTTTCAATAAGAGAGGGGTTACCGGTAAATAATATGTTCGTAAAAAAGTCGTAAAATAACTGGCGTGCAAGCTCCCTGTACAATGGCCTTGCAACTGTTTCACTATAGCTCGCCCTTAAATTGGCCTTTGGTAAAACAGAATAAATAAAATTTGCCGATGGTAAAAAATCATTTTTCTTAATGTTGATCTGGTATGGATTATTACTTTCTGTAATGCCGTTAAGGATATTATTATAATTCTCCACCCTTGCGCCCCA
>JANXWM010000529.1 GCA_025351145.1 Chitinophagaceae bacterium | reverse complement strand
TGTGTGTAGAATAGTACAATATTATCCTTTCCGTACAAATGATAAAAATCTGAGTTTGCGGGGATGTGCTGTAAACCCACGGATGCTTTGCCGTTTTCAAAGCTTGCAACAAACTTTAGCTTGCAGTTTTTGGCTGCGGCTTCATCGTACAATGCTTTAAAATCTGCTTCCTGCTTTTCCATCTCTTTGTAAAAATCGGCAACAGTTCCATCAAAGCAGGAGAGTGGCAGAAAGTATTTATTAGTAATGTCATCCATTTCAATTTGCTCGCCTGCTTCACGGGCAAGTATCATAATCTTGCGCATCACATCAGTGCCACCGAGATCGAGGCGTGGATCGGGTTCTGTGTATCCTTCATCCTGTGCCTGTTTTACAATTTCGGCAAATGGTTTTGTGCCATCGTAATTGTTGAAAACAAAATTGAGCGTGCCGGATAACACGGCTTGTATCTTATTCACTTTGTCCCCACTTCTTCTAAGATCGTTCAATGTGCCGATAACCGGCAAACCAGCACCCACATTGGTTTCAAAGAGATAGAGTGCATTGAATTCTTTGGCTAAAGATTTTAAGCGACTGTAATTTTCGTATGAGGAAGAAGCTGCAATTTTATTACATGCAACAACAGAAATGCTTTTCTCTAATAACTTGCTGTACACTTTTGCAACTGCATCATTAGCAGTTACATCAACGAACACGGAGTTTCGTAAATTCTTTTCAATAATGGTATCAGTAAACACATCCAATTGCATTGGTTGACCCTGTTGCAATAATTCTTTCCAGTTGTTGAGATTGATATCGTTGCCATTATCTGCGAACAACATTTGCCTGCTGTTGGCTATGCCTGTAACACGAACCTGTAAATTCAAATGCTCTAATAAAAACTGTTGCTGTTGTTTTAACTGATCCATTAATTTACTGCCCACATTACCCAGGCCAACGATGAATATGTTTACCTGTTTATATGTCTCCTCAAAGAATGCTTCATGTAAAACGTTTACGCCTTTCTTTACATCCGCTGAAGAAATTACCGTGGATATATTTCTTTCAGAAGAGCCCTGTGCAATAGCCCTGATATTAATTCCATTTCTACCCAATGCACCAAACATTCTGCCGCTGATGCCGGGGTGGCTTTTCATTTTATCGCCCACCAAAGCAATGATGGAAAGATCAAGTTCTACTTTTAGCGGTTCTAATCTTCCATTGTTTATTTCCACTTCAAAAGCTGCATCCACGGCAAGTTTGGATTTATCTGCATCTGTTGTGTTAACTGCTACACAAATGGAATGTTCTGATGAACTTTGCGTAATAAGAATTACGTTGATCTTCTCACTTGCCAACGCTTCGAATAATCTTTTAGAGAAACCTGGAATACCCACCATGCCTCCACCTTCAAGACTTAGTAATGCGATGGCGTTTATGCTGGAAATACCGGTAATCATTTCACCATCATGAATTGCTTTTTCTTCAATTACAGTTCCCGCTTCATCAGGTGCAAACGTGTTTTTAACCCATGTAGGAATATTCTTTTGCTGCACGGGTTGTATGGTTGGCGGATAAATAACTTTTGCACCGAAATGCGAGAGTTCCATGGCTTCCTGGTAAGAGATCTGCGGGATGGTTCTTGCATTGCTTACCCAGCGTGGGTCTGCGGTCATCATGCCTGTTACATCGGTCCATATTTCTAATGAACCTGCATGAACCGCTGCTGCAAAAATAGCTGCAGTGTAATCAGATCCACCACGGCCAAGCGTTGTTGTATTGCCATGATCGTCACTGGAAATAAAACCCGGTGCTAAGAATATTTGTTTGTGCGCTGTGCTTATTGTATACGATATAATATCATTTGTTACACTAAAGTTCACTGCAGCAAAACCATGATTACTGTTCGTCTTAATTACTTTTCTTGAATCGATCCAGTCGTGCTGAATATTGAGCGATAATAAATAAGCCGAAATAATTTTTGAAGAAAGCAGTTCACCAAAACTGATGATGCGGTCTTTCGTACGCAGCGATAATTCTTTTAAATAAAAAACGCTGCTGCATATTTCGTCCAGTTCATTAAACTGTTGCTTTACCATGCTTAAGCAACTGCTTTGGTGCGTTACCGGCAGCAATGTCCTTGCGGTATCTAAGTGTTTATTTTCTAACTGCAGTAATACTTCTTTATATGTTTCATCGCTTTGTTCTGCAAGTGTTCCTGCTTTTATCAGCAGGTCTGTTACGCCGCCCAATGCAGACACCACAACGATTTGCGGCTCAGTATTTCTTTGAATAATGGCAACAGTCTTTTGTATATTCTCCGCGTTCGCTACAGATGAGCCACCGAATTTTAAAACCTTCATATTAATTCCTTGATGTTAAGAAAGATGGGTGTAAAATAGTATTTGTTCTTAAGTTATCAGCTAAAAAAGCCCGGTTGGTGATATGGAAAAGTACAACCCTTAGCGGGTCGTAATAATAGTTGTAGCTGCAGCAAATGTTGCGGCAGTAAAAGAGGCGGTAATATGGTTGAATGGCAGTTCCATTTAAAGGACGGCGAAGATAAAGGCTGCTTTATAAACAACAAGCGTTAGTATTATGGATTTTAAAAACCTAAAGAGTATCTTAATTTGTTGACCGGGCCATAAATCTTTGTGGACCGTTCCTTGCGTCGCACTCTTGTACGTTCGAATTATATTTAGCTTTTGCCGCAGCGAAGGTGTGATGGCGACAATGGTATCATCAGCAAATGGTATTTATTTTTATTAGTTTTTGTGTTAACGCCAACTGCTGCCTAATAATAAGTAAAGCCCAAACAACATTAACGCTGCCGGGCTTATAAATACCTGTTACTCTTTTACAAACTTGCTTATGGTTATTCCCTTATCGCTGATGAGCTGAATGGTGTAAATGCCCGTTGCCATTTTGCTTATATCAATATCGTGATGGAAGGTTCCCGCAACGGTGCTTAATGTATTTGTGTACACATGCCTGCCATATATATCCACTATAAGAATTGACAGCGTTGTGTTTTCTGTACAGCCGATGCTGAAATGCAGCTTATCTCTGGCGGGGTTGGGAAAGATGCTGAAGAAAACGCCATTGCTGTCATTTACATTCAACGCTACGATTTTTGAATAAGCCGAACTGGCATCTCTATCCACCATTTGCAGGCGGTAAAATATGGTTGCATGTTGCAGTGCATTTACACCGGCATCTGAAAAAAAGTATTTGTTTGTTAGGCCGCTGCCTGCTGCATTTTGTTTTGCAATCGTGGTAAAATTGTTACCATTATTACTGCGTTGTATATTGAAATAAGCCGTATTTATTTCACTGGTGGTTTGCCAGTTTAAGGTTACATTATTCTTTTGTAATGCGGCATTGAAGCTGATAACTTGTAGAGGCAATACACCAGAAGTAATGAAATTGGGGCCATCAACCCAGTAAGTTCTGTCATCAGAGCAAAGGTTCCTTACTTTCCATTCGTAAGTAGTATTTGGTAATAAACCGCCTAATAAAATACTGTTTTCAGTAAATTTTTTTTCCTCCTCCTTCCATGTGGAAGTCCCCAATACACGGTATCGGATATTAATAAGTATAACTGACGCATCAGGTAATTTCCAATTTACTCTGGCACTTGTATCTGTAATTTTTGTAACTCTTAAATTCCACGGCGCCGGACAATTATTAGCTGTTTCAAAACTATACGGGAAAGACCAATCGCTGCTGTCATTATTATTCAATATTGCTTTTACCTGCACAGAATATGAAGTAAAAGGCTGCATATTGTTAACCCGTCTGAAAGTATCCGCAACTGGTGAATAGTATGTATAATCGGTAGTATATGAAGGATATTTACGAACCAAATAAGATATTGCATTGGCAAAAGGGTGCCAATGTACAAGAGCTTGCGAAGAATTTATATCTGTTACTTCCGAAATAGTAGGGCCTGAGAACGTATTAGTATTTCCTAATATTGTGAATCCATAGTTACCTGTTACAGCAAGGTCAGGTTTGCCGTCTGCATCTAAATCCCCAATTGAAACCCCGTCAGTTCCTAATTGATAATTTTCCGCCTTGGCAAATGAAATCATTCCGGGTATACTTGTGTTTTTTAAAATTGAAAGCGGTCCTCCAGCTACGGCCAAATCTGGTTTGCCATCCCCATCTAAATCACTAATGGAAACCTCGCCATAGGAGCCTCCTGTAAAATCAGACTTCTGAGCAAATGAAATATTTCCAGTGGTGCTCGTGTTTCTTAAGACTGAAACAATTGCCCCAGCGACTGTTACTACAATATCTGATTTACCATCTCCATCTAAATCGGCAATAGAAACATCAAAAGGATAATTCTGAAATTGGTAATCTTGTTTACCCGCGAATGAAATATTTCCCCCTGTGCTCGTATTTCTATAAATTGATACCGTGTATTCACTACCATTCGCTACTGCGAGATCAGGCCTGCCGTCTCCATCAAAATCACCAGCGGCAACGTAAAGAGGTTCGCTCCCTGCTTCCAAATCAATTTTAGGTGCAAAAGAAATATTTCCAATTGTGCTTGTATTTTTTAATATCGAATTATAACCAAACTGACAGGCTACTACAATATCTGGTTTCCCATCCCCATTAAAATCGCTTATACATAAACCACGCGAATGAGACCCTGTTGTAAAATCTATTTTTGAAGCAAAAGAAATATTTTCGCCTGAGCTGAGATTTCTAAATACTGAAATAGTGCTACTACCATAATAATTTGAAACTGCAATATCGAGTTTCCCATCCCCATCCAAATCACCAAGTGCACTACCGTAAGTGTAATTATCAATTTCGTAGTCTATTTTATCGGCAAATGAAAACTTACTATTAGTACTTGTATTTTTAAATGCTGAAATATTGTATGGAATAAAGTCACCACCCATAACAAGATCAGATTTACCGTCTCCATTAAGATCGCCGAGTGAAATTGTTTGAGGAAAGGCTGTGTTAGTAACAAAATCTTTTTTTGCACCAAAGAAGCCCCCGTTTGTGAAAGTTACAATGAAAGGTTGAATTGAATATGCAGTGAGCCCATTTGTTGTTACTGTAATTGGCTGATAAGTTGCACCAACTGGCACTGTAACTGTAAGTGAAATGGCGCTTGCTGCCGTAACGGTTGCACTTACAGCCCCAAAAAAAACAATGTTGTTTGCAGGGGTAGTATTAAAGTTGTTACCTGTAATAATAACTGTTGTTCCAATCGGCCCTGATGCTGGCGTAAGTGAGCTAATGGTAGGTTGCGCAAAGGCATATGCAGATGTTAGGAGTGTTGCCATTAGGAGAGTTATCTTTTTCATTTTTTGTAAATTTTAAAGGGTAATAATTGAATGAAATGCTCATGTAAAACCTTTGAGGTTTCAAAAACCCCAAAGGTTTGTTTTCTATTATTTTTCAATGACAAACTTTATGTTTTTGGTTTCGCTGCCATTGATTATTTGCAGGTAATAAGTACCTGTTGCCAAACTGGATAAGGCAAGCTGGTAAGTATTGTTTCCTGTTATGGCTTTTACTGTTTTGGTAAATACTTTTTTCCCTGTTATGTAAAAAATATTTAGTTGCAGGTTAGTTGCATTGCTGCTCTTGTAAGCCACTGTTATATTACCTTTTGAAGGATTGGGCATTATTTGCACACTTACATTCTTATCCTTAACAGCATCCGCATTTGATGAAGAAACTAATGAAGAAGTTGTAGTAAAATCGGGGCCGCTTACCCAGCCAGAAGTATCTGCCGTACAGTTGCTTTTCATTTGCCACTGGTAAGTTGTATTGGGCAATAGGCCGGTTATACCAAAATGATTGGTGTTGCTTTTTATTTGCCTTGATATAAACACGGCAGAACCAACAACACGGTACCGCAATTTAAAACTGGAAATGGAATCGGCAGGCAATGCCCATCTTAAAAGCACAGCGGTATCTGCAATTTTGGGGATTCTTAAATTTGAAGGTGCAAGGCAGCCGTCGGGTGTATATTCCCAGAAATCTTTATAATAAGATGCATCAGATCCCGTTCCCATATATCCTTTATTGCCAATGCTGAAGCCTGTGACTTGATTCCGAGCAGTGCCACCAAAGTCAGATTTCTGAGTCCAAGTATCTAAAGTAGGATCGTACTCCCAAAAATCTTTAGAATTAAGTAGAGTTTCTCCTGTTCCAATGTATCCTTTATTACCAATACAAAAGCCGGCTGCGACTTGACGCGCACTCCCACCAAAGTCAGATTTCTGAGTCCAAGTATTTGATGAAGGATTGTACTCCCAAAAGTCCTTTAGCAACGAAGTAGACCCTCCGGTGCCGACATAACCGTGAGATCCTATATTAAAACCTACCGCCCATTGCCTTTCAACGCCACTAAAATCTGCTTTCTTCGTCCATTTATTTTGAATAGGATCATATTCCCAAAAGTCTTTTGTAACGATGCTTAGAGATTCAGTGCCTGTTCCTAAATATCCGTTACCGTCGATACTGAAGCCAACAGCCCCAAACCGAGCTGTGCCTCCAAAGTTAGATTTCTGAGTCCAGGTATTCGAAATAGGATCATATTCCCAAAAATCTTTGTAATAAGTATAATTTGGATAAGCTCCACTTTGACCTGTTCCAACATATCCTTTTCCGTCGATAGTAAATCCTACTGCATATAAACGGCCATTTCCACCAAAGTCAGCTTTCTGAGACCATGCGTCAGCGACGGGATCATATTGCCAGAAATCTTTATAACTAATGGGGTACTGTTCTCCTAATCCCAGATAGCCTTTGTTTCCAATACTAAAGCTCGTTGCTCCTGCACGTGCTATACCTGCGAAGTTGGCTTTCTGTGTCCATGTACCTTGTGCCTTGATAATGTTTAAGCCGGATGCAATTAGTATAGCGATTATGAGTAGTATCTTTTTCATATTGCTTTGTTTTAGTTGTGGATTGAGTTATTTAATTGCGTTTAGTTTTTTCATTTCTTCAATAGAAACCGTTGGCGGCATTTCGCCTTTTTTTATTTTTCCAATAACAAGCTGTACCACTTTTTCTGCGGCGGCTTTTGTTTTAAAGCCTTCATTGCCGGGCATGGCGGGTATGCTTTTTTGCTGTATCATCAGCTTGCCATTGGCTAATACACTGTAACCAAAAGTGTGGTTGGGTGCATCAATGATTTTGTAAGTAAGTGTGTCGTGCACAAAGGCACCGGCTTTTGGAAATTGGGCAGCAGCCTGCGGCTGCTTTTCAGTTTGCTGGGCATGTACCAACATTGAAAAGAAAATGGAAATGGAACAGGTAATGATTGTTTTCATAAAAGGCGATTTTACGGGTGAATTAAGAGAGAGATACTGCGTTTTTGATATTACAAGATAAAAAATTATTTTTCAGAATTTATAATAATTTTTTTTGTGTGTAAGCCTGCAATCATAATCAACAGGTTAGATTTTTTAGTTTGGTTTCTTTTTGCCGAAGGCTGCTTTTTACAAAATACTTAAGCAGTTATTTTTTTATAAAAATAGCATAAAGACAGAGCCCGGGCAATCACATGAAAGTAGATAAATGAAGGAGCTAATATCTACTTTCATGTGATATGAGATAAGTGAACAGTACAGTTTGCTACACTCAAAATTTTGTTTAAACTGGTTGAAGTTTAGTAGGGCGATTGCTTTTGCTTCGTACCTCGCAAAGACGTACGTTGTTTCGATCTACGCTTAGGTAAAAGCTCCATAGAATATCAAACCGTACAAGAGTGCGACGCAAGGAACGGTGATAAGAATATCTGCTGCCGGGTTCATAAAATGTATTTCGTTATTTGTATGTAAAATAAAAAAGCACCTCCATTACGGAAGTGCTTTTTTATAAAATGAAACTGCTTTTATTTTGGATCCAATGCCCTTCGTATTCTTTCTGCAACATCCTGCAAATGATACTTGCTTAGTTTATCTGTTGTGCCCGGAATGGCGGCCAGTATTTCGCTGCGCAAACTTGTAAGGTGCGCCCTTACAATAGATGGTACATCGGTGTTTTTTACACTGCCGCTACCAAAAGGTGAAAAGGAAAAAGATAAAGTAACACCTGCTGCAGGGGAAGGATTGATAATGCTGATAAGCGTTTCTACATAAGATTTCTGCAGATTGCGGCGCAGGTTATCAATTGGTTTTTTGGTAACCAGTTCGCTCCACACACCTTTCTTTGTATCGGTAAGCATATCGTCTACAGCGTAGGTTGTTTCGGTGCCAAAGCGGTTGGCGGTTATTGCCATGCGGTTCATCCTTGATGAACCAATAAGGCTGTTTAAAATATTGCTTTGTATGCTGCCCACCATTTCGGCGGTAACAGGGTTGCTGAATTTATTGAGGATGTTTTTATCGAGCAGCCATGTTGGTGTTTGAAACAATTGTTTGTTTAAAAATGCAACAGCATCTTTCTGTAAATTCTTAGGAGTTGGTTCATAAACATCTCCTGTTTGTTCTATACTTTTTGGCGTTTCGTAAATGCCGCCCACATTCTTAAGTACATGCGCAGAATACCTGTTGAATTGTATTACCAATTGAGTATACATATCGTCAAGGTTTTCGTATTTATCGGCTTCCTCTTTTGTCCATGCACTTAGGTTGGTAATAATGCGCTGCAGGTTTTTAATACCATATTCGCCTGCCTTCATATTGTTATCGCCAAGGTCTTCTGTTTGCGAACGCGGGTCGAAAGGATTTGTTTCTGTTCCAAACCAAAGGCGGGGATTTTTGCCAAGGCTGTCGAGGATCCATTTGTTGGTAATTTTTTCATCCGCCTTTTCATCAATCGCAGCAGTAGGAGTGTAGCCCCATTGAATAGCCCACCTATCGTATTCTCCAATGCGTGGGAACAAGCCAATCTCTGAAATATTATCCTCAGGCTGTGCCACATAATTGAAACGTGCATAATCCATTATAGAAGCAGTATGTCCGTTTGCTTCAACCCATGCTTTGTTGCGCAACAATTCTACTGGCGTGCGGCTGCTGCTGCCCATGTTATGGCGCAGCCCGAGTGTGTGGCCAACTTCATGCGATGAAACAAAACGGATCAACTGCCCCATTAATGAGTCGTCGAATTTCATGGTTCTCGCTTTTGGGTCTACAGCTGCTGTTTGAATAAAGTACCAGTCGTGCAGTAACTGCATTACATTGTGGTACCAGCCTATATGGCTTTCTAATATTTCACCGCTTCGGGGGTCGTGCACATTTGGACCATATGCATTTTCAATATCTGAAGCAAAATAACGGAGCACAGAGAAACGTGCATCTTCCATGCTCATTGTAGAGTCATTGTCCGGCCAGTCTTTTGCCATGATGGCATTTTTAAAGCCTGCTTTTTCAAAAGCTTTTTGCCAGTCGTTTACGCCCTGTATAAGATACGGTCTCCATTGTTTTGGAGTGGCAGGGTCTATATAATATATAATGGGCTTTTTGGGCTCAACCAATTCGCCGCGTTTCCATTTGTCTACATCTTCATCTTTAGGTTCCAGCCTCCACCTTGTAATAAATATATCGTCCTGTACTTTTTGCTGGTCATCGGTAAACACCGTGTATTGATCAGCAAAGAAACCTACACGGGGATCGAACATCCTTTTTTTCATAGGCGTTTTTGGCAGCAGAATTAAAGATGTATTCATTTCAAAGGTTACGGCACCAGCCGCAAATGCAGCAGGTAAAGTAGCTGAGGGAAAAGGAGACGGCCCAAAACCAAAGTTTGGATAAGAGTTATAAGTTTTAACTGTTTTTACTTCTACGTTAATTGGGTAGCTGTTAATACTTTTAATGTAACTTCTGTCGGAAGCAAGATTGGCAAGGTTGAGGAATTTTTTACCAAAGGGGTCAATATTAATTACCTGGTTATCTCCATTGAAGAAATCAGTGACTTCAATTACAGTGCTGGTTGAATCTTTGCCAAGCGCTTTAATCTCGAATGCTGCAGCAATAGGGTTTACATTCGAATTGGTTACTGCTTTGTAAATCTGGTTGGTAGAGTCTGCAACGCTGATGGTTGTTATTACGCGGAGAAAAAGGTTATTGTTGGGGCCTTTTTCCCATGCGATGGTTTGCTCGTTGGCTTCCTCACCACCATATACCCCGCCGCCGCCGGCAACTTTGCTAAACCGGGTAATGGCCATTATTTCGCGGCCTAAAACAGAATCAGGTATTTCCAGGTACCATTTATCTTCTACTTTGTGCACTGTAAATAACCCAGGTTTGCTTATAGCCTTGTCTGTTATTACTTCTTCAAATTTCTTTGGGCCTTTTGATGGCTTTGGCGGTACCGCGGGCAGGGAATCTTTTTTTGGGGCAGGTACTACTTCTTTATTTTTTTGGGCAGATGCAGATAATGTTACCAGCATGGCTGCAAGCACAACACAGTATTTGATCATAAATTGAAAAATGGTTTTAAGTTTTTAAGAAAAATAAATGTACAGGAATATCAATTACATAACTGTATAAGAGTGGTTAATGACCAATAAAAATATTTTAATGGTAAACTTTTCGGTTTTATTGACAAGGCGTTACCTTAAAAGTTGGTAACCGGTTTTGTTTAGTTGTTATTAAATGAGAAGTCGGGAGTTTATCTGTAATTCATTACTTGTATCTTCAGGGCAGGCATTTTTTGAACCAGGCTGACGAATAAGCATTAAACATTCTTGCGTCGCACTCTTGTACGCTATGGTCAATGCTCAGCAAAGAATCCGTACGTACAAGTGAGTGACACAAGGGACGATGATTAAAGAACAATTGTTAGTATAATAATGCATTACTGTTATTAAATAATAAAATAGTTCATAAACCCTCAATTTGTAAATAACTTAAGAAAATAAACGGTTTAAATACAGTTATTTTTTTTAAAACATCCAAAATTGAATGTTGGTGACATGGAATAATATTTTTAATTTGTGACCCCAATTAATTTATTTGAAATAAACTTGTTTTTTCAGATGAAATTTCATTAGAATTGTACTCTTAAATTTTTAACAAAAAAATCAATTGTGTCATGGCTGAAACAAAACCAACTGCAACCGCAGCGATTAAAAGCACAACATCTGTACAACCAGTAAAGAAAGGAAATTCGATTTCCTGGCTAGCACCGTTAACCTGTATCATTTTGGGTTATGTACTCTGGCGTTTTGTAATTGGAGCTGATGGTAATTTTACCAAACCTGATCTTGCCGGTGGATTTTGGCCTGATCATCAAGGCCCCAAAGGAAATATTCCCCGTATGTACGAAGGTGGTATCATCGTTCCTATTCTTATCGGTGCTTTGCTAACAGTAATTACATTTGTTATTGAAAGATTGCTTACCGTAACAAAAGCTACAGGCAGCGGCAGTATTGCAGAATTTATCCGAAAAGTGCAATACAATCTTGCAAACAAAGATGTTGATAAAGCTATGGCCGAGTGTGATAGACAAAAAGGATCAGTAGGTAATGTAATGAAAGCCGGATTGCGTAAGTACAAAGAGATGATAAGCAATACAGAATTAACTACTGAACAAAAAGTACTTAATATTCAAAAAGAGGTAGAAGAAGCTACTGCACTTGAATTGCCGATGCTGGAAAAGAATCTTGTATTTCTTTCAACTATCGCTTCTGTTGCAACCCTTATGGGTCTGCTGGGAACGGTAATTGGTATGATTAAATCTTTCTCTGCTCTTGGAGACAGTGGTGGAGGTGAAGCTGCACAGAAATTATCACAAGGTATTTCTGAGGCACTTTATAACACGGCTTTGGGTATTGGTACTTCTGCTATAGCAATTATTATGTATAACATGTTTACCACAAAAATCGACTCAATTACCTATGGTATTGATGAGTCAGGATTTACTTTGACTCAGAGTTTTGCTGCTAATTACAAGTAGTTGAAAAATTATTTGTGGAATTTTGTGGCAATTGCATCTAAATATCTGACGTTATAAATCATTAATAATGGCAAGACCGAAAATAGCGAGAAAAAGTACGAGTATTGACATGACGGCTATGTGTGATGTAGCCTTCCTGCTACTTTCTTTTTTCATCCTTACAACAAAGTTTAAACCATCGGAAGCAGTGCCAATCAATACACCCAATTCAGTGGCTTCAAAAATAGCCCCTGAAAAAGATGTAATCATGTTGTCGCTGAATAAGGATGGTAAGGTTTTTCTTTCAACAGGTGATGGCGCTGCAGATAAGGCAAACAAAAAGGAAATAATTTCTACTATTAACAGCTCTAACAATCTGGGTCTTACGGATGCAGATATAGCAGCTTTAGTTAAAGCTCCTTTTATTGGTGTAGCCCTTGCACAGCTAAGCCAGCAGGCTAAAATCCCTATTGAAAGAATGACAGGTGATGCTTTACCTGGCATACCGTGCAAAGACACAGCCAACAACGAATTAATTGTTTGGATGAGGGCAGTCGCAACCGTATATGCTGGTCAAAAACCTAATCTGCTTCTTAAAGGAGATAATATAGCAAAATATCCTTCTTTCAAGAATATTTTAACTGCATACAGAAAGAATGGGTTCTTTAAATTCCAGATGGTTACAAATCCTGAAAGTGTACCGCAGGGCTCTGATCTTTGGAAAAAGGGAACTGCTGCTGCTAAGTAAAAAGAATAGTGTTTGAATTTGAAATATTATTATTAAAAAATAAATTTTTCTACCATGGCAGAAATGGATACCTCGGGTGGTGGCGGGCATAAGAAAGGCCCGGGAGTCAAGAAAGGGAAAAAGATGTCAACAAGAGTTGACCTTACACCAATGGTTGATCTTGGTTTCCTGTTGATTACTTTTTTCATATTCACCACAACAATGAGCCAGCCAACAGCTATGAAACTGGCTTTACCTGATGATACAGCTAAGCCTGAGGAGCAGAATAAAGCTAAAGCATCTGGTGCGCTTACTATTCTTCTTGGTAAAGACAACCATGTGTTTTATTATGAGGGGATTTTGCAGGCTGATGCATCAGGCACCAACTTTAAATCCTCAAATTTTAAAGACATCCGTGATGTAATTATTCACAAAAAAAAAACTACCGACACGGCTGACATGGTAGTTGTGATTAAGCCAAATGAAGAAAGCACTTATAAAAACGTAATTGATATTCTTGACGAAATGTCAATAAATGTTATAGGACGTTATGCTCTTGTTGATATAACACCGGATGAAGACCAATTGATAAAAATTACTGAACAAAGTTCTGGACAGTAGTTGCTTCATAGAGTTACCGGTATTTTGAATTTTGATAAAACAATTTTCCTGAACAATGGATACAAATAAAATTTTAAACGCCGATATTCTCGATCTTATTTTCGAGGGTAGAAATAAGGAATACGGAGCTTATGAGCTGCGTAAGACTTATAAAAAAAGGCTGATCATCGCTGTTTTATCTACATTGTCAGTTTGCCTTCTTGTATTTTTAGGTACTGTGCTTGCAAAATTTGTTGGTCCATCTAAGCAAACACAGATTCTTGTACAGGATGTGTCACTGGCTGATGTAAAACAGGAAGAGAAGAAGCCTGAACCACCACCACCACCGCCTCCAAAACAGGATCCGCCTAAAGTGGAAATCACAAAGTTTACGCCTCCTAAAATTGTAAAAGATGAAGAGGTAAAACCAGAAGATAAGCCACCAGAGCAGGAGAAACTTGACGATACCAAAATTGGTACTATCAATCAGGAAGGCGAAAAAAATGATGTGGTTGCGCCTCCTGTAGAGCAAAGTACAGGTCAGGTAGAAGCTCCCAAGGCACAGGAAGAAGATTACGACAAGGAATTTAAAACGGTTCAAATTGAAGCGAAATTTCCTGGCCCTGCTGGTGCATGGCAGAAATACCTTGAAAGGAATTTGAACAGTAATGTTCCTGTTGATAATGGGGCTCCTCCTGCTAACTACACTGTAGTTGTTTCTTTTCTTGTTGATAAAAACGGAAATATCTCCGAGGTACAGGCTCTTAACGACCCGGGATATGGCACATCAGAAGAAGCTGTACGTGTAATTAAGAAAGGCCCGGCCTGGACCCCTGCAGTTCAAAACGGTAGAAATGTTATTTACCGCCAAAAACAAAGCGTAACATTCCAGGTATCTGAAGGATAATATTCGAACTCAATAAATAAAAGCTCCCAAATTTTTGGGAGCTTTTTTATTTTGAAAAAATTCCAAACGTTGGTCTTTTCCTGTTTTAAAAGCATATTTCTAATACTGGCATCAGTTTTCATAGCATCGTTCCTTGCGTCGCAATCACTTTTACTGTATATCATTGGTCATCTTTTGTGTCAGGTTCAGCATGGCTGCCCCATTCAATAGAATGTTTTTTGTGCAAAATGATTTTGTATTTTTTTTGCCCAATAAAGATTGGAACGTACAAGTGAGTGACACAACAGGTGCCTGGAAGAATTACTTATGCCCGTTACAAAAAGCTGTTCTTTGATTAGCCGGTTTCATAAGATATAATTAGTGGAATTTTTACTGCAACTTTACCCACTTTTAAAACATGAAACAGAAACCGATACATGCAGCAATGCAACCATATTTAGAAGGCAAAGTGCTGTTACTTAATAAGCCATTAAAATGGACTTCTTTTGATGCTGTAAAAAAAATCAGGGTTGTTACAGGAGTTGCTAAAGTAGGCCATGCAGGTACGCTTGACCCGCTGGCAACAGGCTTACTCATTATTTGTACAGGTAAGTTTACAAAAAAGATTAATGAGTATATGGGCATGGAAAAGGAATATACCGGCAGCTTTACACTTGGCGCCGAAACAGCAACCTATGATCTTGAAAGCGAACCTGTAAATTTTAAGTCTCTGGAGCACCTTACACCTGAAATTATACGAGCTGCAACACAGCAATTTACCGGCAATATTATGCAGGTTCCACCTGTGCATTCAGCAATAAAAAAGGACGGGAAAAGATATTACGAAATGGCGCGGAAAGGCCAGGAAGTATTTGCCGAGCCAAGACCTGTAACGATAAGCGAATTTGAAATAACCCATATAGGTATACCTGTTGTTGATTTTCGCGTTGTTTGCACTACGGGAACTTATATAAGAAGCCTGGCTTATGATTTTGGCAATGCATTAGGAACAGGTGGTTATTTAAGCAAATTGTGCCGTACCAGGATTGGACAGTTTTTTTTAGGGAATTCCGTGTTGCCCCAGGAATTTGAAACAAGTATCATTCAATTGAAAGCATTATCAGAAGGGCATACCAATACCTAACTGTATGGCGTAATTATTTCTCGTGGGAGGTTCGTATTTTCCGGTATCAGGATTTTTTTCACTGTATTCGTAATTCTTCCAGGTAAAATCTGAAGGCCCCATCCATCCGTTATTTGCACTTCTTGCAGGATCTTTTAATTTAATACCCAAATCTACCCGGATAAGAAAGTAACTAAAATCGAACCTTATACCTGTGCCTACCCCTATAGCAATATCTTTTCCTAAATGATTTAATTCAAACTTGCTACCGGGTACTTCGGCGCTTTCGTGAAGGTTCCAAATATTTCCAATATCAGTAAAGAGCGCACCGCCAATTTTTACACTGCTAAACTGTGCAAGGGTAAAGCGGTATTCAGCATTGGCTTCTAACTGCATATCTCCATACCTGTCCCGAAAACTGGATGAGGTATCACTTACAACTGAAGAACCAAGACCCAGCAACCTTAGTCCCCAGGCACGCATGCTGTTTGGCCCTCCGCCAACAAATTGCTTAAAGAAAGGAAGTGTTTTACCAAATTTTTCACTGTTACCATAATTGTAACCAATGCCTCCAAACACCCTGAATGCCACGGCCGATTTTCGATAATTGATCAAACGCCGGTACTCTGCTTCTAATTTTATATATTGATAAATCTTATCCTGTAAACTATTTATACGGCCAAGCAAGGCCCCGGATTCTTCTCCGGCAACTCGAATAAAATTTGTAGCTTTTTTATTTCTTTTGTCATTATAAGTACGGTTAAAACTTGCCTGGAGGCTTATTACCGATCCTGTATTAAATGAAGTACGTAAAAAGGGGTTTACCCTAAATGCACTATCGAGCAATGGTAAAGTGTCTAAGGAATAGAGCTCTATGTTAGGTATTTTAAATTGCCATACATTATTTCTTTTTCTATATTCATATCCCCAGCCGGCAACAAAAGAACGTATACGGTAGAAATCCTGTCTTTCTGCATAAGCAGCGCTCAGGTTAAGCAGAGTTCTCATGCCGTCTAGTTTGCTTGCTTTTTTTAATTTGAAAGGCGTAATTAAACGGGGAATTGAATATGTGTGGCTAAGTGAAGTTTGAAAGGTTTGAAGCAGCGTAGTATTTTGTACAAAATTAAATTCAACACCGTTACTGAAAGTAGTGGCCGACTGTATGGCCCTGTGCCAAACATTCCGGTTAATGTAAGTTGTGTTGAAGGCTAATCCAATCAGATTTCCGGAACTAAGGAAATCTCCGGTATTACGGCTTGTTTCAAGGTTAAAATTTAATGTTTGCTTTTTTGCCGGTGTGAGAAAATAATGAAAATCTACTGAATCATTATGAACAATTGTTCTGTAATCTACCCGCTCCCATGCGCCCAACTGGTTAAAATTATTGAGTGTTTTATAAAATTTTTCTTCATTGTATAACGATCCCTTTTGCTGCCTTGTCTGTTCGCGTAATGGCTGAAACTTAAAAAGGCCTTTGCGGTAATAAACTGTAGAAAAATCCTCGTGATATTTTTGAAAAGCAGCAGTATCCAGCATCAGGCTATCGGGATTACCATAAAGGCCATAGCGTGCTGTTTCAGGGTAATAAAAAATGTTACCGATATAATATTGTTTAAAAAAAACAGAATCAGAAACAGCCAAAGCTGAATCAATATTTTTCCTGTTTTTTATCTCTACAATTGCCGTAGGGTTTTGTTTTCTTTTTTCAGCAACTTCGGCAATTTTCTGCGCCTGCTCAAAAGGATCAAGTGAAATCTTCAGCAATGAGATATCTGTGGTATCTACCTCGGCTACAAGATTATCACGTGTAAGCAAAAAATAGCCATCCCTCCGGTACACGGCAACAAGCCTGTCAAGTTCAGAAGCAATCACCTGCTTTGAAAAAGGGGTAGTGCCGGGTTTAATAAAACTGTTGTTTATGTTTTTTAAAGCCAGGCTGTCTAAAATTTCATTTTTTAAATTATATGATAACGAATCAATAATGGTGTTTTTGCCCGGATCAATATTTAAAGTAATGGTTGTTCTTATCTGGTTGTCAACTGTATCAAAAGGTAAATAACAGGAATCAATATTGGTGAACTTAATATTGTAATACCCCTGGCTGTTAAGGTACCCAGTCATGTACAATCTTGTACGGCTGATATTTACTGTATCAAAAACAGGTGGTTTTTTTAAAACATATCTTACGCCGAATTGCTGCACTTTACGTGCAAAGAGACTGTCGTCCCAGTAAGTTGCAAGATCAGTGGTTAATCTTTTCTTCTCATCTTTACTTATATTGCCTGTTATATTTATGATATTGTTATAAACAAAAGGTTTGCCCTGGGGAAAGTCTTTTACAACCGTACAGGAAAAAAAAATACAGCATAAAACCAGGAGTGCTGATAGGTAACGAATCAATTTAGAGATAAAGCCCATAGGTATGATCAGTAAGAATGAAATCAAATATATCCAAACTTTGTTCCACAAAAAAACAAGAAACGAAGAAGGTTTGTTTATTGCCGAAGGTGTAAAGCTTATTAACGAATTAATAGAGAGCGATTTTGTAATCAAGAAAATTTATGCAACAGAAGAATGGGCATCAATCTACCCTAATATAGATACCGTTCAAATTATACAAGATTTTGAACTTGAAAAAATAAGCAGCCTTGCAACTCCCAACCAGGTTGTGGCCCTGTTGGAGCAAAGAGAAACAGTAAACGAACCATCCCTCTCAAATTCAATTACACTCGTGCTCGACGGCATACAAGATCCCGGCAATCTTGGTACCATTATACGCATTGCCGATTGGTTTGGTATAAAACAAATAATTGCGAGTATCGATACCGTTGATATGTATAACCCAAAAGTTGTACAGTCAACCATGGGGAGTATTATACGCATAAATGTTTGGTACAAAGATTTGCCATCCTTCTTAAGCAATTGCAGTGTGCCTGTTTATGGTGCCCTCTTAAACGGCGCCAACCTGCATCATATTGAAAAAGTAAATGAAGCAATACTCGTAATTGGCAACGAATCAAAAGGCATCCGTGAACAAGTATTGCCCTTTATAAAACATCCCGTAACCATCCCAAAAATTGGCGGGGCCGAATCTTTAAATGCGGCCGTTGCTACAGGAATTATTTTATCGCATCTTACTAAATAATTTTTTGTTACAAGCGGCAGGATCAACGAACATCGTCCCTTGTTTTCAATTTTCTGCTTCGACACGCAAATTGCTCACTTGTACTGTTGGATTATATATTGGGCGTTTACCGGCGCTAATATTAAAGCGAAATATTGGCTGTCTACTTTTGAATAATCATCATCAGCGGCGAACTGGCGACTGCAAGAAACGCAATTGGTGAAAAATCACATGCATTTATGTGAAAAATCACATGAGATTATGTGAAAAATCACATGGATTTATGTGAAAAATCACATGGATTTATGTGAAAAATCACATCAGATTATGTGAAAAATCACATTGTTTATTATTTGCGCGGTTTTTATTTTTACAAATCAATCAAATTTCCGAAAGGAGT
>JANXWM010000526.1 GCA_025351145.1 Chitinophagaceae bacterium | reverse complement strand
GAAAATATTTATGCAGGTGAATTTTCTTTTGTGGGAGAAAACGCAAGGATTGGGAACAACGTAAAAATTTATCCGCAGGTATATATAGGTGATAATGCTGTTATTGATGACAATACTACACTGTTTGCAGGAGTAAAGATTTATTCGGAAACGCAGATTGGTAAAAACTGTATTATACATTCAGGTACTGTAATCGGCAGCGATGGGTTTAGGTTTAACCCGGCAAACGATATCAAAAAAGTACCGCAAACAGGTAACGTAATTATTGAAGACGATGTTGAACTGGGTGCCAATTGCACCATAGACCGCGCCACATTGGGCTCTACTATTTTACGTAAAGGGGTAAAATTTGATAATATGATTCATATTGCCCATAATGTAGAGGTGGGAGAAAATACTTATTTTGCTGCACAAAGCCTTGTGGGAGGCTCTACAAAAATTGGTAAAAACTGTATGTTTAGCGGGCAGGTGGGCATAGTGGGCCACCTGCAGATTGCTGATAATACAAGCCTTACGGCACAGGCAGGTGTTTCTAAAAATATTACTAAACCGGGTGAAACACTGATGGGTTCGCCAGCTTTTGAAATAAGTAAATACAAGAAGGCTTATATACATTTCCGTAACATAGATGCTCTGGTACAAAGGGTAGATAAAATTGAAAAGCAGCAGCTAAAAGATTAAAATTGCATTAGATATAAAGATTAAATAACAGGCTGTTATCCGGAGCCGTGAAAAACCACATCAACAGATTTGTATTTATTATAAAACTCTGATACTAACATGTGGTAATTTTCATAACTTGCCCACTTGCACAAAACAATAAAATTTAATGGGCATGGCTAATAAGTTTAAGACAGGAGATGTAATAAAACTAAAAACAGGTGGTCATTCAATGACAGTTAAAGGGAATGCAACCACACATACACAGCAGGGGAATATTGCAATACCAGACAGGTATGAATGTTTTTGGTTTGACGGGAAAAAACATCAAAAAGCAGTTTTCCAGGAGGACTCAATTGTATTATTGTAAAAATCATTGATATTTTATTAAATCTACATGCTTAATATATAACTCTTAATCCCTATGACCGAATCCGAAAAAGCTGCTATTGTTGCCAATGCACACCCAATGTATATGCTTGTAAACAAGCTTGGGCTAAAAAATGCTGACTTGAAAATGAGAAAAAAAATGCTCAGCAAATACAAAGCTTTCACTTACAAAAATTATGATGGTGGTTTTAGAACCGCCAATGTATATATGTACAATAACGAATATTTCTGCAGCCTGTACAAACCGCCTGTATCTTAATACCGTTCTTTTATTTTTACTTAAATGAACGCATCAAACCGGAGGTATTAGCCCAATACTGAAAACAATAAGTTGAAATTCGGCTGATAACCTATGAGCACTCTATAAACCTTTACTTAATATATACTCCCTGTACATGCCATGTATGACATGTATTTTTTGTATATACAACTGTACACTGTAAAAATGCCTTATTAATCAACAACTAACGTTAGCTAAAATATCTTTTGTTATCATTCATTTCACTTAACTTAAGGAAGTGAAATAACTTACCTTTGCACAACAAAAAAATCGAAGCGTGTTGTTTACCGTAAGTATATATGCACCTTCTGCAACAAAAAATGAATTTGAACAATACACGTATTGAAGTAATGCACTTCCTCGAACAAAAGATCGAAAATATCATTGCCGAATTTCTTAAAAGCCCTGAAGAATGCTGGCAGCCTGCCGAATTGCTTCCTGAAAGTTCAAGTGAAAATTTTGGCGACCAGATAAAAGAGCTGCAGGCCCAATGCAAAGAATTACCTTATGATTATCTGGCTGTGCTGATAGGAGATGTAATTACCGAAGAAGCTTTGCCAACTTACGAAACATGGCTTACAGATGTGGAGGGAATAGATAAACTCAATCCAACCGGGTGGAGTAAATGGATGAGAATGTGGACAGCTGAAGAAAACCGCCATGGCGATCTGCTTAATAAATATTTATACCTAAGCGGAAGGGTTGATATGCGCCAACTTGAAATAAGCACACAATACCTTATTGCCGACGGCATGCAAATTGGTTCAGCAAGAGACCCATACCGTAATTTTGTTTACACCTCCTTTCAGGAACTCGCTACCAATATTTCGCACCGGCGTACAGCAACACTTGCCAAAAAACACGGCAACGACCAGCTCTCAAAAATATGCGGTGTTATTGCCGCAGACGAAATGAGGCATGCCAAAGCTTATAAAAGTTTTATTACAAAAATATTCGAAGTTGACCCAAGCGAGATGATGCTTGCATTCGAAGATATGATGCGTAAAAAAATTGTAATGCCTGCACATTTTCTCCGCCAGAGCGGCGAAAAGATCGGTACAGCATTTACACATTTCAGCGATGCAGCACAAAGGCTCGGCGTATACACAAGCCTCGATTACACACAAATACTTGAGTCACTAATCAAAGAATGGGATATTGCCAAAATCACCAGCATTAATAGTGCAGCCGAAAAAGCAAGGGACTATATAATGGCCCTCCCCGAAAGGTTCAGGCGCATAGCCGAACGTGGTTTAAAAGCTCCTATCGAATATGAGTTTAACTGGATAAAATAAACAGGAAATATCTTCTTTCAACTGATATAACCAAGGGCTGCCATTTGCAGCCTTTGTTGTTTTACAGCATTAAAATTTTGCTCTCATTTTCACTGATTTTATTAGCCCGGCTAAAAAATTTCATGGCATCCCGGTTGCGTCGCACACTTGTACATTCGCCTTTCTATTCAGCTTTCAACAGCCGGTAAAGAGCCG
>JANXWM010000448.1 GCA_025351145.1 Chitinophagaceae bacterium | reverse complement strand
ATGGCAATCCATATCATGGAGAAAGTGGGTATCTGTTGCGGATGCGCTGTGGGGTAACGGCTAAGCGTAATACCTTCGGGCATCAATGAATTGCGTATCTGTTCAATGGCATTGCGCATTAAACGGTCATCACCGCTGTTGTATAAAGAAACCAATGCCTGTATACGTGTATCGCCAACATACTGCAACTGTTCGTAGTAAGGGCAATCCATATAAGTTTCATGTGCATCAAGCCTTGCAGTGCGCCAGCCCGTTTCTAAAATTTTCGAAAGATCGGGGTCACTGCTTTCGAAACCTGCATTCATTTTAAAAGGATAGCCCTCGTATAAACCATACAAATCTTTTACAGTAAGTGGTTCGCCTTTTGTTTCAATATCAAGTTTAAGGTAACGGTATGTACGCCACATTAACGAAGTAAAAACCTGGTCGTTGCTGCCGTTTGAAATCAATTCATCTGTTAAGCCAACAAACCTTTTGCCTTCTATTTCATTGCGGTTGCCTTTTTGGTTTTGCTCCCGCCAGTCTGTTGCTGTTCCTTCATCTTTATACAATCCTTCTGCGTAAGAAAGATTAATTTTTGCATTGTTTCCGTTGCTGAATTTTAAAACCGGATAGGCAGTTGTTAAAAAACTTTGATCGAGCAACACAGTTATTTTTGTATTGGCCGGAACCGTAAAATTTTTATTGCCATTTAAAAAATCATCGTTAACATTAATGCCATTTGATGACCTTATTTTCTGCAAACGCTGTTCAGTAATTTCCATTTGCGGAATTGGACGCGGCACCAGCATCCAGCCGAGCGTCCAGTTAAATACTCCTTTTGGTAAGCCGTTGAAAAGTTGCTGTGCAGGCTTCCATGATGCATCATTGTAACCGTTCTGCATCCAGCCGAGCGGGTAATTGTGGTAGTCAATTTTTTCTGTTGGGCCTGCGGCATAATATGAATAAACCAGCAGCGGCGTAAGCGGACTGTAAGCGCTGTCCTGCATGCAAAGCCAGCTCTTATCCGTGTTCACTGTTTTCTCTTTATCAGAATTTCCTTCCAGTATAAATGCCGTTTGATAAGAAATTTGAGCCTCCTGTCTTTCTTCTCCAAAGTTCCATACAACAGCACTCAGCTCGTTTTTACCAGCCTGCAGGTAAGCAGCAATATCAACCGTTTCAAAATTCCAGTTATAGATATCACCACGTGCCGGGCCAAAAGAAACCATAGTGCCGTTTACAAATAATTTATAGCGGTTATCGCCTGAAACATGCACAATAAACTGCGCCGGTTTTTGATCTAATGAAATACTTTTTCTAAAATGATATACACCATAACCGTGCATGGGCGCATCGGGTACAGCGATCCACATTGCATCCCATTTTTTTTGAAGAATATTGTCTGCAACCGGTTGCGATTGAGCATTAGCACAGCAGATAAATATGCACAGTAAAGCAATAATTTTTTTCATGGCAATGTAGTTGTTTCAATAAAAAATGAATTTAATGGATATGCTTTAGAAAAGAGAAAATTAGTTTGTGTGGCAGGTAGAGGTAGCAATTTATGGGCCGTGCTACATAACTTTATAAGGCATCCTTGCGTCGCACTCTTGTACTTTCTGATTATGAATTGAGCTTTTATTATGGAGTAGATTGAAGCGGCTATGATCTCTTGTTCAGGAAAAGCCGAGGCTTTAAAATAAATGTCACCAGCGGAACGCTGGCGAATGAAGGTATTATTGATTTAAATTTTGCGGGCTGTTATGCTGCTCATTGTTCCGAACGTAAAAGAGTGCGACGCAAGAGGCGATGCCATGAAAAACTGCTGCCCGGTACAAAACTTTAAGGCAAAGAAATTGAGGTTGTATGAAAATAAAAAAGCGGTGAACTGTTTCACCGCTTTTTGTTTATAAGATGGAAGAATTAATTATGCTACTTTAAGCATACTCAATTTGCTCTTGCCTATTTTTTGCATGGCATATTCTAAAGTTACATCCAGTTTCTTTGTATCGGTGCCGGGCAATTCGAACATAGCATCGGTAAGAATGCTCTCGCAAATGGTTCTTAAACCCCTTGCGCCCAGTTTATATTCAAGCGCTTTTTGCACCATGAAATCCAGTACCTGGTCGTCGATGGTTAAGTCTATTCCTTCGTATGAGAATAACCTGGTGAACTGTTTTACCAAACTGTTTTTTGGTTCGGTTAAAATAGAACGCAACGTTTTTGCATCGAGCGGGTCGAGATGCGTAACAACAGGTAAGCGGCCCAACAACTCGGGTATTAAACCAAAGCTTTTTAAATCCTGCGCCGTAATAAACTGCAGCATGTTGCTGCGCTGTGCTTCCTGCTCGTTTTTGTTTACGTTAAAACCAATGGCGTTGGTGTTTATGCGGCGTGCAATTACTTTATCGATACCATCGAATGCGCCACCACAAATAAACAGGATGTTGGCAGTATTTAACTTGATCATTTTTTGCTCAGGATGTTTGCGGCCACCTTGTGGCGGAACAAGCACTTCAGTGCCCTCAAGCATTTTAAGCAAACCCTGCTGTACACCTTCGCCGCTCACATCACGGGTGATTGAAGGATTGTCACCTTTGCGGGCAATTTTATCCAGCTCATCAATATACACAATACCTTTTTCCGCGGCGGCTACATCGTAATTACAAACCTGCAGTAAACGGGTGAGCATGCTTTCTACATCTTCGCCCACATAACCGGCTTCTGTAAAAACGGTTGCATCAACAATTGCAAAGGGAACATTCAGCAAACGGGCAATGGTTTTTGCCAGCAAGGTTTTGCCGGTTCCGGTTTCGCCCACCATAATGATATTGCTTTTGTCTATCTCTACTTCGTCGTTAGACTGCTTTTGCGTAATGCGTTTGTAGTGATTGTACACCGCAACAGACAAGATTTTTTTCGCGTCGTCCTGGCCAATTACATATTGATCGATGAACTCTTTTATTTCTATAGGTTTGCGTATGTTGAACCTGTATTGTGTAGTTTGTGTTTCGCTGCGTTGCTGAAGTTCCTGCACAATAATTTCCTGGGCATGCTCAACACAGTTTTCGCAAATATGCCCCTCCTGACCGGCTATAAGAATTTTTACTTCATCGCGGCTGCGGCCACAAAAGGAGCAATGAAGATTTGTTTGTTTTGCCATTTTTTTCAGCAGATTTAAAATTTCGAAAAGATTTAAGGTAGTGCAAAAGTAAGAAAACCACCGCAGGCAGTGGTTTTACTTTTAAAATTTTAATTGAACCGGCCTTTTAGAGCTTATCAATAACCTTATCTACAATGCCATAAGCAACCGCTTCGGTAGCATCCATCCAGTAGTCACGGTCGAAATCTTTCATAATTTGTTCTACCGTTTTGCCGCAGTTTTCTGCCAGTATTTTAGCGCCTATTTCTTTTGTTTTGCGCATTTGGTTTGCCTGTATTTCAATATCGGCAGAAGTAGCGCGGTACTGGCCGCCCAAACTTGGCTGGTGTATCATTACTTCGCCATGCGGATAGATGCAGCGCTTCCCCTTTGTACCAACACTCAGCAAAATAGAACCCATACTTGCAGCAAGGCCCATGCAGATCGTTGTTACCGGAGATTGCAGTAGTTTAATGGTATCATACATCACCATACCGCTTGTAACCATACCGCCGGGGCTGTTGATGTAGAATTTAATTTCTTCACCGGGTTTATCAGCATCGAGCAGCATGATCTTGCTTACAAATTCACGGGCAGATTTGTCGTCTACCACGCCCCACAGATACACCGCTCTTTTTTCTAAAAAAAGCTGCTCCATTTTCTTTGTAAGAAACGGGCTCTGTTCCGGTTTGTCTTCTTTTTGATTTTCTTCTTCTTCGTCATCCATTCTGTAAGGATGTACAATGTATTTTGAACTCATCATATTCATGGTTTATCTATTGAGTTTATAATTTTGAGCCTGGCAATTGTTTCTTTGCTCATCGTTCCTTGCGTCGCACTCTTGTACGTTCTGAACGTGAATCGGCAATCACGAGTTAAACCTGCGATTTACGATTTACATCTTCGGGGCTGTTTTGCTGCTCATTGTTCCGAACGATGAACGGATTGCGACGCAACAGGTGATGCTACAAAGAACTACAGCTGGTATTACAGCATTTTATTTTTTCTCTTTTCTTGGGTTGGTATGCAGTACTTCGTCCACCAGGCCATATTCCTTACTTTCCTCAGCAGTCATCCAGAAATCACGGTCGCAATCTGCGGCAACTTTTTCAATGGGCTGGCCTGTATGCTGTGCAATAACTACATATAGTTCCTGCTTTATTTTTTTGATTTCTCTTGCGGTGATCTCGATATCAGTAGCCTGTCCGCCAATGCCGCCGCTCGGTTGATGCAGCATAATGCGGCTATGCTTTAATGCACTGCGTTTGCCCTGTACACCGGCGCACATTAAAATGGCACTCATGCTTGCGGCTATACCGGTGCAGATGGTAGATATATCGGGGCTTACAAACTGCATGGTATCGTAAACACCTAAACCTGCATAAACACTGCCGCCGGGGCTGTTGATGTACATTTGAATATCGCGTGACCTGTCGGTACTGTCTAAGAAAAGCAATTGCGCTGTAACGATGTTGGCAACATAATCATCAATTGGTTCGCCGAGAAAAATGATGCGGTCCATCATTAGCCTGCTGAATACATCCATGCTGGCAACATTTAATGGCCTTTCTTCGATGATGTATGGGGTAAGGCTGGTTACATTGTGTTTAAGATATCCATCAAGGGTATTGCTGCTGATGCCCCTGTGTTTTACAGCATATTTTTCAAATTCCTTTCCAAAGTTCATAATATAATTTTTGGGCTTGAAGATAAGTTTTTTACTAACTGAATACTCTGATAACCAAATACCATGCAAACTGCTTTATGCGACAAAAGGGCAGAAGATAGTTTATAGTTTAGAGTTTGTAGTTTCCAGTTAATGGTTTCTCGCCTCTGGAAACTGGTAACTGTTAGTCCAAAAAATCATCCTCATCTTTTGGACTGTATTTATCAAATAGTTTATTGATGGCACCGGCAAATACTGGAAATTTTTCTTTTGCAAAATCTTTTATTACTTCTATGGCTTTGTAAGCCTGTTCTTCGGACAGGCCTTGCACTATAAGGCGTTTTATTAATTCGTCCATGATTTTAATAATGTTTGAGGCGCGAAGTTCGATGTTTGGGCCCAAATAAAAAACCGGATGATTTTTCACCCGGTTTTTTGAATATTGTACAAATACAAATTGGTTTAATGATGGTGGTGGTGCAGTTTTTCAGCAAAAGTTTCAGCGCTGATGCTTTGTTCTGTTGCACTTACCTTGCTTTCAAGAATATTAAAAAGCTTGCCGGTTTGTATCTTCATGTAAGTTTCCTCTACAAATTTTTGGTCTTTCATCATACGGTTGGCGTATTCATCCATCCAGGAAGTATCGCCGAGCGACTGGCCCCCCATATAACTCATGATCTGGTTTTTGGCAAAGTCTTTTATTTCTTCTGGTTCTACAGATATATTATTTTCTTCCAGCAATTTGCTGCTAATTAAAGACCACTTTAGCTGGTTGGCAAAAGTGGGGTATTCTTCTTCTGCCTCATCGGCAGTTTTTCTTTTTTCACCGCCATCTTTCAGCCATCTTTTAAGAAAGCCTTCAGGGAATTCCATTGAGGTATGGTCTGTAAGGTGATGGTATATCTGGTCCTGAACCTGGTTGCTGCTCTGGCTTTTGTAATAATTTTCGATTTCAGCTTTTACTGCATTACGAAAATCTTCTTCTGTTGCAATGCCTCTTGCAGGATAAACTGTTTCAAAAAATTCTTCATTCAGTTCAGCTTTTTCTACCAAACCAACTTTAGTAATAGTTAGTTTGAAGAACTTATCTGCGGCGGCTGCATCTTCTTTATCAAGGCCAAGGTCGCTGATTACCCACTCTCTTTCCTTATCATCAAATGCTTTGCTGATCTGGATTTCAATGGTATCGCCAACTTTTTTACCCATTAGTTGAGGGCGAACAGATTCATTAAAATATTTCACCAGTAAAGAATTGCTTTTGGTAATACCGTCTTCAATTACATTTCCGGTTTCATCTGTTTCTGCAAAATCAACATTTAGTACATCTTCATCACTGCTTACTGCTTCAGGCTCGGTCATTTTACCACTGCGGATTTGCTGGCGGCTCACTTCTTCGTTTACCATTTCATCTGTTACTTCTATTACATAGCGTGTAACATTGGTATGGGAAAGATCAATATTGAATTCTGGCTTTAAACCTATTTCGAAGGCGAATGAATAATCCACGGGATTATTCATATCTATTTTGCTGGAATCAGTTTCCAGGGGCATTGGCTGGGCAAAAATATCCAGCTTTTCAATTGCCAGGTAATCGGTAAGCCCTTTTTCAATAGTCTTTAAAACTTCATCTGCAAAAGCACCCTGGCCATACATTTTTTTCACAAGGCTGGCGGGTACCATTCCCTTACGAAAACCGGGTATGTTAGCACTTTTGGCGTATTTTTTCAGGCTTGATTCAAATGTGGGCAGATAATCTTCTTTCGCCACTTTTACAGTCAGCTTGTCGGTAAGCCGGCCGATATTTTCTCTTGTAACTGTTGCCATAAATATTTGGGGCTATGGGCTGCAAGCAAAATGCTTTCAGCATATTTTAAAAAAATCCCCCTTTAACAGGGGGTTGGTGCGGATGGAGGGGGTCGAACCCACATGCCTTGCGGCGCTAGATCCTAAGTCTAGTGCGTCTGCCAATTTCGCCACATCCGCTAATTCAGGGGCGCAAAAATAGGGGAATTTGTTGAATGGGCAAATGCAAAAAAAATGATGAAATTAATTATGCCTGTGATAAGTGCAACAAGGTGCACATTGCTGAATAATGTTATGAATGTACAAGAGTGCGTTCCGATGAGGCATACGGAATTAAGAACGCAAGGAAAGCTTCATAGGATTTCAAAAGTTGGGTACAAAAAAACACTTATTTTATTTACTGGTTTATCGCTTAATTTTAAACAAACTTGTTATATGAAAAAGCTTTGGTTGCTTCTTTTGTGCATGCCATTTTATGCGCTGCTTATGGCACAGGGCAGTAAGGTATTTGATAACCTTTCTGTGAAAAGTAAAATATTAAATATGGACAGGAAGTATGCCATTTATCTTCCGCCGGGTTATGAAACATCGGAGCGAAGTTATCCTGTTTTGTACCTGCTGCATGGTGGCGGCGATGATCAAACGGGTTGGGTACAATTTGGCGAAGTGCAGAACATTACTGATAAAGCGATCAGTGAAGGAACGGCAACACCGATGATCATTGTAATGCCAGATGCAAATACAGGCCAGCGCGGTTTTTCAAATAACGCAACAGGCACATGGCGTTACGAAGATTTCTTTTTCCAGGAGCTGATGCCTTATGTTGAAAAGACTTACCGCATAAAAGCCGAGAAACGTTACCGTGCTG
>JANXWM010000411.1 GCA_025351145.1 Chitinophagaceae bacterium | reverse complement strand
AGTACCTGTTCCTGAACCGCAAGCTGCAAAAGCGCCTAACGCTAATACGAATAATAATTTTTTCATTTTTTTGAAATTTTTGTGAGTGAATTTTGATGTTAATACCCATTTTAAAGAAAGGTAACCTGCACAAATAGAATTTTTTTGAAAAATTTTTTAAAACATGTTTTGGGTTACTTTTACGCTCCTTATGGTATTAAAACAGAATAAGTGAAACAAGAGATCAATGAACAACTCTCATTAAGGGGCCTGGCGAATAACGATTCTAAAGCAATTGATACCATATATAAAGACAACTTTAATATGGTACAGGTTTTCATCCTTAATAATAATGGCAGTTACGATGATGCCCGTGATATTTTTCAGGAGGCTATGATTACGCTGTATGAAAAAGCAAAAAGTGAATCATTCGTCTTAACCTGTCAAATTAAAACCTATGTATATTCCGTATGCCGGAGACTCTGGCTTAAACGGCTACAGCAAATGGGAAGATTTGTGGCACAAACTGAAAGCATGGAAGAGACTGTTCCGGTAGAGGAAGATCTCGAAATTCATGAAAAAAGGAATGCTGATTTTGCAATAATGGAAAGGGCCCTCGGTAGTTTAGGCGAACCATGTAAAAGTTTATTAGAATCGTATTATATACATAAGAAAGGCATGACTGAAATTTCGGCTGAGTTTGGATATACCAACGCAGACAATGCTAAAAATCAGAAATACAAATGCCTGATGCGTTTAAAAAAATTATTTTTTGCACAATATAATATAGGGGATTAAATGGAAGATATACTTTTACTTGAAGCCATTGAGCGTTACCTTAACGGGGGTATGCTCGCCGAGGAGAAAGCTTACTTTGAACAGCTACGAAAAAACACGCCCGAAATAGACCAGATGGTGGTAGAACATAAATTGTTTCTGCACCAGATGGAAGGTTTTGCTGAACACCGTAACCTGAAAAATGCTTTGCATGAGTCGCACACAAGGCTTGTAGAAAAAGGCGATGTGTACGAAGGCGGCGAAATTTCTACCAAAGGCCTTGTAATACAATTATGGAACAGGTACAAACGTGTTACTGCAATTGCTGCATCTATTGCCGGAATTACAGCCTTAATGATTAGTGGTTTAGTTGCTTATTTTTCTCCAGCCGTTAGCCCTAACCAACTGGTACAATTAAGTCATAAAATGGACCAGATTATAAAGACCCAGCAAGCACAGGGCGCAAAGCTAAAAGATAAAATCCCGGCCAATAAAGTCGTAACAACAAGTGGAACCGCATTTCTCATTGATGGTAAAGGTTATTTGGTTACCAACGCACATGTGCTTCAAGGCTCCGGTGCCGTTGTGGTAAATAATAAAGGGACCGAATTTAATGCAAGAATCATTAATATAGACAAGGAAAGGGATTTGGCTATTCTTAAAATTGAAGACAAAGACTTTACACCTCTTGGTGCACTGCCTTATGGAATTAAAAAAACAGGTCTTGACTTGGGCGAAGAACTTTATACATTAGGCTATCCCCGTGATGAGATCGTTTATAGCATGGGTTATCTCAGTGCAGTGTCTGGTTTTGAAAATGACTCGGCCAGTTACCAGTTATCGTTAAGTGCAAACCCGGGTAATTCCGGCGGGCCGGTTTTTAATAAGAATGGTGAAGTTGTAGGAATATTAAGTACCAAACAGGCTCAGGCCGAAGGTGTGGTATTTGCTATAAAAGCAAAAGGCATTTACAAAATGGTGGATGAATTAAAGGAATCTGATACTTCTGTTCAAAAAATAAAATTGCCCACCAGTTCAAGTTTAAAAGGCATGAACCGTGTTGAGCAGATAAAAGAAGTAGAAGACTGCGTATTTCTTGTAAAAGCTTATAATCAAAAATAGCACAGTTGGTTTTTTGGTTAATATAACAAAGCCCCGCCTGGTTAGCGGGGCTTATTTTTTTAAACATATTTTTCTGAAAATAAGAAATGAGTGGAGCCCGGCTTTTGGTTATCATAGCATCGCCTGTTGCGTCGCACTCTTGTACGTTTAGAGCAATATTTAACTGTGGGCTTACAGCACCGAACTTTGAACAAGACAAAGGGCCCGCAAACTGAAGGCCAAAGCAGCTGCTAGCACTGCAGTAAAAGAGTGCGACGCAACGATGCTTAATGCTTATTCTTCTGCCCGGCTAAAAAAATACTACGCCCAAAGATTGGATGGGTATGTACCATTGCTTACCAACGCATCTATACAGGCCTGAACGATTGGCGCATCTTCTTTATAAGTAACACCAAACCACCTGGCGCTTGTAGGCACAATTTCTATTACACCAAGTTCTGATTTTATAAACTGATCGGCCATTCGCGGAATTAAAAATTCAGCTTTTGGGTTATCCATATTTGCATCGAGGAAAATATTAAACTCCTTTTCGCACATATCAATGTATGATGGGGCTAAACAAAAAAAGTTCATGCTTACTTTTGTATCGGGCGATAATTCTGTGAACGAATCGTCTTCCTCATAAACTATTTTATTGTCTTTGGTGTAAATCTTTAAGCGCTCATCTATGCCTGTCATTTCATTTTTATCATTGATGGATATTACACCGCGGCTTACGCTGCCATGTTCGCTTAATGTATTGGCAAGCTCGTAACCAAGCACTGCAAAATTCGTGTTGCTGCATTTGTTAGCCAGGAAATCATAGGCTTTTACAAATGAATCTTTGCCATAAAAATCATCAGCATTAATTACTGCAAAAGGCCCGTTAACTGCATCTTTGCAGCAAAGCACTGCATGGGCAGTGCCCCATGGTTTTGATCTGTTTGCAGGAATAACCCTGCTGCCGGTAAAAGAATTTAATTCCTGGTAAACGTAAGCTGTTTCAATTTTACCTTTAAGCTTAGGTTCAAAAATGGCTTTAAAATTATCAGCAAAATCTTCCCGTATAAGAAACACAACCCTCTTAAAACCTGCAGAAACTGCATCGTAAATCGAGTAGTCCATTATTGTTTCACCAGAAGGGCCAAACCCTTCTATTTGTTTCATACTTCCGTATCGGCTGGCCATGCCCGCTGCAAGAATTACAAGTGTTGGCTGCATAATGGTATTTTTTTTAGAGTTTTGCGAAGCTAATTGTTTCGCTTTAAGTACCAAATATTTATAAATTATTTTATTACGCATGGAAGATACATTTCAATATAAAAAAGTATTTACACAAACGATTGAGGCAAATTGGTTATCGTTAAAAAATGTACGGCTTGATGTATTGAGGCTTGATAAAATACATTCTGTAATAAGCGGTAATAAATGGTTTAAGCTTAAATATTACCTCCAGGATGCACTTGCAAAAGGCTTTGCCACTGTTACAACTTTTGGGGGAGCTTATTCAAATCATATTATAGCTACGGCCTGTACCTGCCATAAATCCGGTTTAAAAAGTATTGGCATTATAAGAGGGGAGGAGCCTGTAGAATTATCGCACACTTTAAGAACAGCAAAGGAATATGGTATGCAATTACACTTTATAAGCCGAAAGGAATATAAAGACAAAGAAACCCTGAGTGAATTATTTAAGGATACTTATCTCATTAATGAAGGTGGTTATGGAATACAGGGTTCAATGGGCGCAAAAGAAATTCTTTTGCAGTGCAAATATCCTGAGCAATACACTCATATTATTTGTGCAGCAGGCACCGGAACAATGATGGCAGGAATTATTCAATCTGTTTCAGCAAACCAGGAAGTAATTGGAATAAGTGCAATGAAAGGAAATGTCGAACTGTTAAATAAGGTAACAGCTTTGCTGAATAAAGATGACGCAACAAAAAAGTTTACCATATTACATGAATATCATTTTGGAGGTTATGCAAAGCATCCTGCCGAACTGCTCGCATTTATGAACGAAACCTGGCAGCAACATCAACTGCCAACCGATATTGTTTATACATCTAAAACTTTTTATGCGGTTCAGCAAATGATTAAGGACAATACCATACCTGCAGGCAGCAACGTTTTAATGGTTCATAGTGGCGGTTTGCAGGGCAACCTTTCTTTGCCTGCCGGAACCTTATGTTTTTAAATAAGGCAGCCCCTTTATATTTGCAAACAATTCAAGAAAGAATGCAGCGGATTTTAATAGCAGTATTTACTTTGGTGATTTTTACAAGTCAGGCAAAAGCACAGAAACAGCTTCCTGATTTTTCGGCAGAAGACCTTGGCAAAAATAAAATCCGTATATCCTGGGTAAACCCATTTAATGAAGGCTGTATTCAATTAAACGTTCAGTTTTCTTTCGACAGTATAAAAAATTTCAGAACCATATTTTCTACAGAATCACCTCAACTGCCGCAAAATGGTTTTGTATATACAACTCCGTATACTGGGAAGTTTTATTACCGCATTTCTTACATACTCGATGGTAACGCATTTTATTTCTCTAAGGCTAAAATTGCCGTTCCCGTAGTATACGTTCCTTCGCCAGAAAACATAAATAATACCAGCGCCAATACAATAGTTAAAGATATTATTGATAACCCGCCCATTCCCCCAAAACCTGAAGTGCTGCGATTTATAACTGTTCGCAATAAAGATTCAGTATTTGCCAGGTTGCTGTACCCCGAATACCGTAAATTTAAAGACTCGATTTTAAGAAGAACAAGAGATACATTGCTTATTACAGGCCAGGATGATGTGCTTATAAAACAATTCGACCCGGCAAGTATTTACATTCCCTCTAAGTATGTTGTTACCAATCCAGATGGCTTTATAGAAGTGAAATTGCCCGAGGCAGCGACAAAAAAATACAAGCTGATCTTTTTTGATATTGATGGCAAAAAACTATTCTCGCTCAATCGTATTACTGAAACGGAACTGGTAATCGATAAAACCAACTTTATGCACGCCGGCTGGTTTAAGTTTGAATTGTATGAGGATGAAAAACTAAAAGAACGCAATAAAATTCTCTTGCAGAAAGATCTAAAATAAAGCCCTCTATTCCAACGAAATATCAAATACTTTTTCAAAATTGCGTTTCACTTTTTCCTTTACTTCATCCATTGAAACGCTTTGCCCAAGCTCCGTTTCAAGCGAAGTAACTTTTTTATCCTGTATGCCACAGGGTATTATATAATCAAAAAAAGAAAGGTCGGTATTTACATTAAAAGCAAAGCCGTGCATGGTTATCCAGCGGCTGCACCTTATGCCCATTGCGCAAATTTTTCTTTCATGCCCCTTAATATCAGGATCCATCCAAACACCTGTTTCGCCTTTACTTCGTTCACCACACAAACCATATTCGGCCATGGTAAGTATCATTACTTCTTCAAGGTTGCGCAGGTACCAGTTAAGGTCGGGCTTAAACTGGTCAAGATCAAAAATAGGATAGCCTACCAATTGCCCGGGGCCATGAAAAGTAATGTCCCCACCACGGTTTATATGAAAATATTCAACCGATTTTTGTTCTCTTTCCGCCTCAGTTATCAGCACATGTTCTTCCTTCCCATTTTTACCAAGTGTGTAAACAGGAAAGTGCTCTGTAAACAATAAATAGTTTGTTGGTTTTTCTCCTTCAGCCGCTGCCTGCTTGGTTTTAACGCCTTGCTGAAGCAGGTTTTCCTGATAATCCCAAACCTCTTTGTAATGCCTTTTTCCTGTATCCTGAAACACAACTTTATTAGTCATAGGCCGCAAAGGTATTTTATAAAATGCTGATGAAGAAATACCAGAACAATAGAGGAAATTATGAACCAAACAAATGAATATCTATTAAGCTTCTCTTGCGTCGCACTCTTGTACTGTTGGATTATATATTCAGCTTTTCCCGACTGGCAGATGGGCGTTTTAATAATCAAATCTTATAAAACTCAGGCATCACGTATTTTTGCGGTTGCTGTATTTGCTCATTCATATTCAGCAGCACAAGAGTGCGACGCAAGGAACGATCATAAAAGTATCTGTCGCCCGGTTCAAAAAAATAAGTAACAAAACATGGTGCAGGAAGAACAGGAAATAATACCGGAAGAAAATGCCGACGAACTTTACGAACGGAAATCTTTTGTAATAGACAAAGGCCAGGAACCACTGCGCATTGATAAGTGGGTGCAGCAGCACATGACCAATGCCACCCGCAATAAAATACAACAGGCCATTGAAGCAGGCTTTATAACGCTGAATGGCGGCACCGTAAAAAATAATTATAAAGTACGGCCCGGTGATGAAATACTTGTATTAAGCCTTACTAACCCCGAGAGCATAGAAGTTAAACCAGAGCCTGTTCCATTAGATATTATTTATGAAGATGATGCAGTTATGGTGCTCAACAAACCAATGAATATGGTGGTGCATCCGGGAGTTGGCAATTACAGTGGTACTTTATTAAACGGCATCGCGTATCATTTAATGCAGCAAAACCCCGGCTTGAATGATGAACTGTTACCACGTTTTGGTTTGGTGCACCGCATAGATAAAAACACGACCGGTTTATTGGTTTGCGCCAAAACAAGCGAGGCCGCGGCGAACCTTGCCAAACAGTTTTTTAATCATACGGTATCAAGAAAATATATTGCGTTGGTTTGGGGTAATATTGAAGAAGACGAAGGAACCATTGTGGCGCATGTTGGGCGGCACCAGCGTTTTAGAAAAATATTCGATGCCTACCCAGAAGGTGAACATGGTAAACATGCAATTACACATTACAAAGTTTTGGAGCGTTTTAATTATGTAACATTAGTGGAATGCGTTTTGGAAACAGGACGCACACACCAGATACGCGTTCACATGCAGCATATTGGCCACACGCTTTTCAACGACAAAGATTATGGTGGCGATAAAATATTAAAGGGCACCATTTACACAAAATACAAACAGTTTGTAGAGAACTGTTTTGCTGTTTGTCCACGTTCGGCTCTGCACGCAAAAACACTGGGCTTTAAACACCCGGTAACAAATAAAGAAGTTTTTTTTGAAAGCCCGACACCTGATGATATCAATAGTGTAATTGAAAAATGGCGGGGTTATGTGGAAACAAAAAAAATATAAAGAAACAAGTAGCCTCTATTTCTATAACACCAAAACCCCTTTTGCGCTGATAATAATTTCTTTCTTTGGTTCTGTAATGGCTGCAATTTCTTCTTTGCTTTTGCCTGCATCCTGGGCGTTTTGGCGTAGTTGCTCATCAGATGTAATTTTTTCT
>JANXWM010000366.1 GCA_025351145.1 Chitinophagaceae bacterium | reverse complement strand
AGATGTAGCATCAATATGAATGAGCTAAATGGTAACGAAAAGCATTTTGATTTGCCGGATAATCTACCCACTAATGCTTCAAACCCAGGTACTATACAAACTGGTGATTTGATGTTGTACGGCTCTAAGACTTTAGTGCTTTTCTATAAGTCATTTTCAACATCGTATAATTATACACGACTGGGACATATTGATGATACATCTGGATTGGCTGATGCATTGGGTTCGGGTAATGTTACTGTAACGTTTGCATTACAGTAAATAATAACGCTGAACAATATCAATAATAAGTATCGCTCAATAATTTTTGGTCACTTAAGAATTCAATGGGGGTATGGTGAATAAAGATCTGCAAGTACAAGTGAGTGACACAACGATGTTGAACAAACTTACTAAAGCTGGTCCCCCCAAAATCATTTAAGTAAAAGACGTTGATAAATCACTAAACTGAATAGCATGAAATCATTAATGATAATTGTAATCGCTTCTATGGCATTGCTAACAACAAGCTGTATGGAAAATAAATCAGCAAATAAGGCGACAGAGTTGCAAGCTATTTTTCCAAAGGGCGAAAAAGGTCCTGCTGAACATTTTACCGGTAATGCATGGAATACAGCACTGGTTGCAAATGACAGCACGTACAATACGGTTATTGGAAACGTCTACTTTGAACCGGGAGCAAGAAGCAATTGGCATACCCATCCATCAGGACAAATCTTGATTATAACCGATGGTGTAGGTTACTACCAGGAAAAGGGACAACCCCGGCGTACAATAAGAAAGGGGGATGTTGTTAAATGTCCACCCAATGTTTTGCATTGGCATGGTGCAAGCCCCGATACAGGCATGCAACAGATGTACATTTTACCCAAGACTGAAAATGGCATCGTGACATGGTTGCAGCCGGTGACGGATGAAGAATATAACAGTGGTAAATAAGCAATAAAAGGATTTTTATGGAAAACAACAATCAATCATCAAGAAGAAAGTTTATTCAACAAACATCATTAGCGGGTGCAGGATTAATGCTTGCAAGCCCGTTACAAACTTTTTCTCACACAAATAAATCAATCGTTATGAGTAGCAATATCAACTCAAAAGGGTATGCAGGTAAAGATGTAGATGGAAAACTAACAGCCTGGAACTTCGAACGCAGACCGGTTGGAGACAACGATATTTTAATTGAAATAAAATATTCCGGCATTTGCCATTCAGACATACACACCATAAGAGGACATTGGGGTAAACAACAATACCCGCAAGTTCCCGGGCATGAAATAGCTGGCATTGTCAAAGATGTTGGAAAAAATGTAAGAAAATTTAAAGTAGGTGATAAAGCAGGTGTAGGTTGCATGGTCAACAGTTGTATGCAGTGCGAAAGTTGTAAAAAAGGTCAGGAACACCATTGCGAGACAACAGGAATGGTAGGTACGTATGGTACACCTGAAACATCCTCACCTACCGGGATAACACAGGGAGGATATTCGAACAACATCGTTGTAACGGAACACTTTGCCATCAAAATTCCTAAGGATATAGACCTGCAGTATGCTGCGCCATTGCTTTGTGCAGGTATAACAACCTATACACCAATGATGCAATACGATGTAAAGAAGGGTGACAAAGTAGGTGTTGTTGGCATTGGTGGTTTAGGGCACATGGCAATCAAAATAGCCGTTTCCAAAGGTGCTGAAGTGTATGCTTTTACTACTTCTGCTTCAAAGGTGAATGACATAAAAGGGTTTGGTGCAAAAGAAGTGATTGTGGTAGATGCAGCAGATAAGCTAAAGCCCTGGAAAGGCAAGTTGGATTACATGATTTCAACAGTGCCTTATGCATACGAAATGTCCCCTTATATTGACTGTGTAAAGCCTTATGGCTATTTCACACAAGTTGGACAACCTATTAACGGAGCACTACCGATTAATAATTTCAATATGATTTTTAACCGGGTAAATTTTAATGGTTCACTGATTGGCGGGATACCTGAAACACAGGAGATAATGGACTATTGTGCTAAACACAAAATCTATCCGCAAATTCAAATTATCAAAGCCACCGAGATAAATGATGCATGGGAAAAGGTGGTAAACAAAGAAGCCCGTTACAGGTATGTGATTGATGCAGCAACAATTTAAAATAGGGAATATGCCACATATTATCATTAAACTTTGGAAAGGTAAGACCGAAGAGCAAAAAAAGAAACTTGCAGAGGAACTAACCAAAACAGCCATGTCAGTAATTGGTTATGATGAAAATTCTTTCTCTGTAGCTATTGAAGATGTTGACCCGAAAGACTGGGCAGAAAAAGTATATCAACCAGACATAATGGGGCAAAAACAAAACCTCTACAAACAACCCGGTTATACAATGTGATTTCGAAGAAGCAACAACTACAAAAAATAGCTATTAATTGTAACAAGCATCTTTATAAGGTGCAAATAGAATTAGCCCGTAACCGACACATTACTGTTAGGGCAACTTTCTAAAATTAAAAAAATACAGAATTATGGAAAATAATATAAAAAGTAAAGTAGTAATAATTACAGGCGCAAGCAGTGGTATGGGTGAAGCGGCAGCAAAGCATTTGTCTGCCCTTGGAGCAACAGTTGTATTAGCCATTCGTTACTGTCTGGAATTGAGCTTACTTCCGTTACCCAAGACCGCTAACCCGCAGCACAGCAAACCAATGCAAAAGTTAATTTTTGTAATCTCTGAGTACAATATTAACATTGCTAAACAATGTGCAGCAAATTGAGCACTACGGACAGCACAGTAAGTTCCCGGTTTTCAGGAAATAAAAAAGTTTAAAACCAATAAAATGTCGATCGACAGAATTAAAAAGAGCAGGGAAAAACACACACAATTATTTGGTGAAGGCACTGGCGTAGGAGCTACCGATCCCGATTTTCAAGACATTTCACGCCATTTTATTTTTGGTGAAGTCTTCTACCAGGGCAACCTCGAAGACAAGATGCGGGAGCTCATAACCCTGGTTGTTCTTGCAACGGCGCAAACCTTGCCTCAACTAAAAGTACATGTTGGCGGAGCACTGAATGCCGGGTTAACACCGGTGGAGATTAAAGAAGCGGTTTACCAATGTGCTCCCTATATCGGTTTTCCAAAAACGGTGAATGCGCTGAATGAAGTCAACGAGGTATTTAAAGGAAAGGGTATTGCGTTGCCAATCGAAAGCCAGAAGACAACCGATGAAAAGAACCGTTTTGAAAAAGGACTGGCAGTGCAGGTTACAATCTTTGGAGACTTGATTGCAAAGCTGCGACAAGATGCGCCAGCCAACCAGGCGCATCTACAGGATTATTTGTCAGCGTTTTGCTTTGGCGACTTCTACACCCGTAATGGACTTGATTTAAAAACAAGAGAGCTACTGACACTTTGCATCGTAAGCGCAATGGGTGGTTGCGAAAGCCAGGTAAAGGCGCATGTACAGGGGAACAAAAACGTAGGAAATAGCAAGGAAATAATGATTTCCGCTATTATACAGTGCCTGCCTAATATGGGTTTCCCGAGAACATTAAATGCATTGGCTTGCGTAAATGAAATTATCCCCGAAAATTAAAAAACAGGAGGCTATTAAAATGGCAAAACATGAAGCAATAAAAAACGGCGTCATTTTTCCGGTAGGCGAAAAGAATCCCTACGGGCAATATTTTATCGGACAAAGCTATTATCAATCACTCGTTGCTGATCCTGCAGTGAAGGTGGGCGTGGGCAATGTAACCTTCGAACCAGGATGCAGAAACAACTGGCACATTCATCATGGCGGGTACCAGATTTTACTGGTAACGGGCGGCGAAGGATGGTTTCAGCGGGAAGGCGAAAAAGCTCAGCTGTTAAAAGCGGGTGATACCGTGGTAATTCACGGTGGTGTAAAACATTGGCATGGCGCTACCAAACACAGTTGGTTTAGCCACGTTGCCATCACCGAAGGCACACATGAATGGCTGGAACCTGTGGATGAGGAAACTTATAATAAATTATAAGCCTAAACGTAGATATTTTCCTTTCTTTTTTGAATAGTTCGATTTCTATTGGAACAATTACTTAAATAATAATTGTTCCATTTTCTGTTACCAGCTTCCGTATTTTGATTGAACTTTTGTTGTATAAATAGCTGCGCCAATATATCATTGCACAAAAAAAATTAACTTAGTGGTTTTCATGTAATCATGCTCGACAATTTCTTCGATAAAATGTCAAAAACTATAACACTAACAGAAGCTGATAAGACAATTTTCAGGCAGCATGTTATTGTAAAGAAGTTAAGAAAAC